>JAGPIR010000213.1 GCA_018054915.1 Allobrachymonas sp. | reverse complement strand
TCCAGATCATGATCGACGGCCCGCTGGGCGGTGCGGCGTTCAACAACGAATTTGGCCGTCCCAATCTGACCGGCTATTTCCGCGAATACGAACAAACTGTTGCCGCGCAGGGCGAACAGCCACGCCAGATGGGCTACCACAAACCCATCATGATCGCGGGGGGTGTGGGCCAGATTGATGCCGGTCTCACGCACAAGATTGCGTTCCCGCCCGGCACCCTGCTGGTGCAATTGGGCGGACCGGGCATGCGCATCGGCATGGGCGGCGGCGCGGCCAGTTCAATGAGCAGCGGGGCCAACGCCGCGCACCTCGACTTTGACTCGGTGCAGCGCGGCAACCCTGAAATCCAGCGCCGCGCGCAGGAAGTCATCAACCATTGCTGGGCGCTGGGAGCCAACAACCCCATTCTTGCCATTCACGACGTGGGCGCGGGCGGCATCTCCAATGCCTTCCCTGAACTGGTCAACGACGCAGGACGGGGCGCACGTTTTGATTTGCGCCGCGTGCCGCTGGAAGAAACGGGCATGGCGCCCAAGGAAATCTGGTGCAACGAAAGCCAGGAACGCTACGTCATGGCGATTGCACCCGAATCGCTGGATACCTTCCGTGCACTGTGCGAACGCGAGCGTTGCCCGTTTGCCGTGGTGGGCGTCACCACCGAAGAGAAAAACCTGGTCGTTGCCGAAGAAGACCTGCCGTTGCAGCAGTCTGCTGGCACTAGCGCCTCTGCGGACGCACCGGCTGCATCAGGCCGGCCGGTGGATATGCCCATGAACGTGTTGCTGGGCAAGCCTCCCAAAATGCAGCGCAATGTGCAGACTGTTCTGCACAAACCCGCACCGCTTCGCATGGACGACACACCGCTCGATAACGCCATCCGGCAGGTACTGGCGCACCCCACGGTGGCGAGCAAACGTTTTCTCATCACCATTGGCGATCGCGCCGTAGGCGGCCTGACCCATCGCGACCAGATGGTGGGTCCCTGGCAGGTGCCTGTGGCCGACGTGGCCGTGACGCTGGCCGACTACGTCGGCATGGCAGGCGAAGCCATGAGCATGGGCGAGCGCACGCCGCTGGCGGTGCTCGATGCCCCTGCATCGGGCCGCATGGCCGTGGCCGAAGCCATCACCAACCTTCTGGCCGCACCCATTGAACTTTCGCGCGTCAAGCTTTCGGCCAACTGGATGGCTGCCTGCGGCGAACCCGGCGAAGACGCCGCGCTGTACCGCACCGTGCAGGCCGTGGGCATGGAGCTGTGCCCGCAACTGGGTATTTCCATCCCGGTAGGCAAGGATTCGCTGTCGATGCGCACGCAGTGGCAAGATGCTTCTGGCAAGGCCCAAAAGGTAACCTCGCCCGTGAGTCTGATCGTGAGCGCTTTTGCCACGGTCGATGACGTACGCGGCACCCTCACGCCGCAACTCAACCGCGAAGAGGCAGAAACCCATCTCTTGCTGATTGACCTGGGCCGGGGCAAAAACCGCATGAGCGGCAGCATCCTGAGTCAGGTGCTGGGGCAGGGCGGTGCAATGGGTGACGGTGGCGTGCCCGATCTGGACGATGCGCAGGATCTGGTGAATCTCGTCAAAGCCATTAACGCGCTGCGCAACCAGAATCAGATCCTTGCATATCATGACCGCAGCGACGGCGGCCTGCTGGCCTGCGCGGCCGAAATGGCCTTTGCCGGCCACGTGGGCGTGGCGCTCAATGTCGACATGCTGCTCACGCCCACCGGCGCAGCAAACGACGGACGCATCGACAGCGGCGAAGCCAAGAACTGGGGCCAGCAAATCAGCGGCCTGCGGCACGAACAGACGTTGCGCGCCCTGTTCAACGAAGAACTGGGTGTGGTGTTGCAGGTGCGCGGCGGCGAACGCAGCGCCGTCATGCAGGTGCTGCGCGAGCATGATCTGGGAGCATGCAGCCATTTCATCGGCACAGTGCGTGCCGAATCGTCATCGCTCGACATGGGCAAGGGGCAGTTGTCCATCTGGCGCGATGCGCAGCAGATTTTTTCCGCCAGCCTGCACGAGTTGCACCAGTTGTGGGACAGCGTCAGCTGGAAAATCTGTCAATTGCGTGACAACCCTGCCTGCGCCGACAGCGAGCATGCCGCCCGTGGCGTGGCCGGCGACCCTGGCATGCACGTACACCTCACCTTCACCCCCGAAGCACCCGCCATTCTTGCGTCCCGCCCGCGTGTGGCCGTTCTGCGTGAACAGGGCGTCAACAGCCATGTCGAAATGGCCTATGCGTTTGACCGTGCGGGGTTTGAGACATTTGACGTGCATATGACCGATCTGCAAGCTGGCCGCGTACGCCTCAAAGATATGCAGGGCGTGGTTGCTTGCGGTGGTTTCAGCTATGGTGACACATTGGGTGCTGGCGTGGGCTGGGCGCGCTCCATTACGTTCAACCCACAGCTGCGCGATGCCTTTGCCGCTTTCTTTGCCCGTCCAGACACCTTTGCGCTGGGAGTGTGCAATGGCTGCCAGATGTTTGCCGAACTGGCCGGGATCATTCCCGGAGCCGAACACTGGCCGCGTTTCACGCACAACCAAAGCGCCCGCTTCGAAGCCCGCCTGAGCATGGTCGAAGTACTCGACTCACCCAGCATCTTCTTTGCCGGCATGGCGGGTAGCCGCCTGCCGATTGCCGTGGCGCATGGCGAAGGCTTTGCCAACTTTGCCGTACAAGGCGATCAGTCGAAAGTGCTGGCCACCATGCGCTATGTCGACCACCACGGCAAGCCCACCGAGGTTTACCCCTTCAATCCCAACGGAAGCGCAGGCGGCCTCACCGCAATAACCACCGCAGACGGCCGCTTCACCGCCATGATGCCGCACCCCGAACGGGTGTTTCGCCAGATCCAGATGAGCTGGACCGATCCTAAGCAGGCCGGCGACCGCAGCGGCTTCAGTCCGTGGATGCAACTGTGGGTAAATGCCAGGAAATGGCTGGCATGATTCCGGGCGGGGGTGTCACCCCTGCCGCATCCTGCCAGTCCATTTGATATTTAC
>JAGPIR010000212.1 GCA_018054915.1 Allobrachymonas sp. | reverse complement strand
GTTCCGACAGCTTGCGGTCCAGATCGATCGACTTGTCTTCGAACTTGAACAAGTCGAAATCGTAGTATTCAGGCCGGCCGGTAGCCCGCCGTTCCTCGGCCAATTCGACCCCCGGAGTGGACAGCGGCAGGACGAAACGGAAATAGGCGCGATGCGCGGCGCGCTCGCGCTGGTACCAGATTTCGCCACCATGCCGATCAATCACATCGCGCAGCGACAAGGCGGAGGTTTCGCCCAGCGCCTGCATGTTTTCCATTTCCCAGGAATAGAAGGTTTCCGAAGACACCGCCTGCCCCACCCAGATCGCATCGAGATACACGAGTTTGCCTTCGCAACTGGTTCGGAAACGCAGATCGCGGATCTGGTAATGATCGAGCAGGCGCTCGGCAATGAAGGTCAGCGCAAAAACCAGCGAGTAACTATCCGCCTTGATCCACAAGCTTTCATCGACATCCTCGATGCGTGCGACCAGATCGAGCTTGCTCTCGATACGCCGCTGGGCCGCCGCGATGATATCGATGGCCAGCACATCTTCCAGCGGCCAGCGGGTTTTCGACGAATCGGAAAACTCGCTCATGGTCTCATCCAGGCGCCGGCTCATCTGCGCCGCCTCGTCGTCGACCACCTTGACGAAACGCTCGCGCAACTCGGCATCCATGTCCGGATAGTCGATCAGGTTCGCCACCGCAGCCCGGATGCTGCCCAGCGCCGCCCGACTGCCCTCGGTCAGCGCATGCAGCGCCTGATCGCGGCGCGCCTCCTCTTCCAGGGCGCGGGTGATGTTGTCCACCGTCAGCACATATCCGGTCATCGCCCGCTCGCCTTCCTCGGCGCCGCCAGCAAATACCGGCACCATCTGGATGCGCAGCAGCTGCCCACCCAGCGTGGTGGTGACAAAATTGGCCAGCGGATTCTGGTGTTTGGCCAGACGCTGGTGGATGATTTCTCGCGCATGCTCGACCTGGCTTTTTTCCAGGATGGAGAAAATGGAGCGTCCCAGGCCGATCAAGGTGCCTCCGCTGACGGAGGTCAGCCCCGGCGACAAGGGGGTTGCACCCTGCGACAAGGCCTTGAATTGCAGACGGGCACGATTGTTGTAGAGCAGGATGCGACCATCGAGATTGCACACCACGACAGCTTGCGCCAGTTCCGACATGAGCGCCGCCAGCCGGTTTTTTTCTTCCTCGATGGAGGCATTGGCCTGGGCGATACGTGTCTCCACATCGTCGAGCAAGGCATCGCGCTGCGCCGCCAGATCGTTGGCTGCTTTCGCCAGTTGCTCGACTTCGGGCGGCCCCTCCTGCTTGACGCGGAAGTTGCGGTTGGCCGCCAGCATCATGTGCAACTGCTCTGCCATGCCGAGCAGACCCTCCACATACTGCTTGAACAGCTTGTGCAACACGACCACACCCACCACGAAGCCAAACAGGGTCATGGAAATGCCCACCGGCAGATGCGGCAGCAGGAGATCGAGTAATTTCTGGTGCTCGATCTCTTCCATCCCGACCCAGACCAGCAGTACGGTGATCAGGAAAGGTCCGGTCATCAACAGACCGAGCACGGCAATGGCGAGCAGGAAACGTGCTTTAGCTTTCATGGGTTCTGCAGGAAAGAAAAAAGGGGGAAGGATTCGGCGTACGTAGTACAAACCTCACGCCGCCAGCACCTCGCGGATGCGGGCGATCAGATCCTTGGTGGAGAATGGCTTGGTCATGTAGGCATCCGCTCCCAGAGCCAGTCCCTTGGCCATTTCCGTATCACGCCCCTTGGCGGTGAGCATGATGATTTTCAGGCCACTGCGCGCAGGGTCGGCACGCAGGGCTTCGCACACCTCGAAGCCGGATTTTTTCGGCATCATCACATCAAGCAGAATCAGATCGGGCGAAAATTCAGCCACCTTGGCCAGCGCCTCCTCGCCATCGGCAGCCACGGCAACCGTAAAACCTTCTTTCTTGACGAGAAATTCCAGCGAAATGACGATATTGGGTTCGTCATCGACGATCAGTACTTTTTTTGACATTCTTTTTTAGTCTCCTATCGTTGTGCATCCGATCCCTGTGCTGGAATCGTGAAAATGAAGGTGGCACCAGCCCCCGGCGCACTTTCGACCGAAAGCTTACCACCAAAGTGTTCGACGATCTGCCGGCTGATCGGCAGGCCCAGACCGGTACCTTGCGGCTTGTTCGTCAGGGTGTTGCCGCCCTGGCGGAATTTCTCGAAAACGCTGCGGCACTCTTCCTCTGTCAGCCCCGGGCCATTGTCTGCCACCGCGACCCGCACCATGCCATCAGCAACACTCACACTGACGCTGACTGCGCCCGTCGTGGCGGGCACAAACTTGACCGCATTCGACAACAGATTCACCACCACCTGCATCAGGCGATCCCGATCAGCCAGCACCGGCGGCACAGCGGCAGCAATATCCGGTGTCAGCCGCACGTCCTTGTCGCGGAACAAGGGTTCCAGCGCTGCCACGCTTTCAGCAACGACGGCATCCACCTGCACCACCCCAGTCACCCACTCCGCCCGTCCCGATTCGAGTTTGGCCATGTCCAGCACCTGGTTGATGAGCCGGGTCAGACGTTCGGTTTCGCTGACGATGATGGCCAGGAAACGGGTACGCTGAGCCGGTTCCAGTTCCGGATCTTCGTGCAGCATTTCCGACAGGGCGCGGATGGAAGTCAGTGGTGTGCGTAATTCGTGCGTCACGGTGGAGATGAAATCGTCTTTCATCCGATCCAACTCGCGCAGGCGTTCATTCGCAGCACGCAAGTCGCTGGTTGCCGCTTCCAGCGCCCGCTGCTTGTCCTCCAGTTCACGGCTGTAGGCACGAATCTGGCTGGCTTCATCAAGAATCTCGAACACCTCCTCCAGCCCCAGATCCTCCTCCCGCACCACGCTCGCCACCATGGCGCGTGCGCTGGCCGAGCCGATGGCGCCCGCCAGTTCATTTTCGGCAAAGGCAACACACTGCGCATCCGCCGGCAGATCAAGCCAATCGGATACACCACGACTCTGCGCATACA
>JAGPIR010000211.1 GCA_018054915.1 Allobrachymonas sp. | reverse complement strand
CGACCGGAATTCTGCTGCTGACCGACAACGGCCAGCTGAATCACCGCCTGTCCTCCGGCAAGCGCAACATTCCGAAGGTGTATCGGGTCGGCACACGCCATCCCTTGACACCGGAAAGTATCGCCAATCTGCTCGCCGGCGTGCAGTTGCACGATGAACCGGCGCCGGTCAGAGCGGTGGCAGCCGAGCAGATCGACAGCACCACCTTGCGCCTGACCGTGACCGAAGGCAAATACCATCAGGTCAAACGCATGCTCGCGGCAACCGGCAACCGGGTCGAAACCCTGCACCGCGAACAGTTCGCCGGCATGCTCTTGCCGGCCGATCTGGCGGTGGGCAGCTGGCGCTGGCTGTCCCCGGATGAGTTGAAGCCACTGGAGCAGCAGTAATGACCCTGACCGAAATGCGTTACATCGTGGCCCTGGCCCGCGAGCGACATTTCGGGCGGGCAGCGGAAGCGTGCCATGTCAGCCAGCCCACCCTGTCGGTGGCCCTGAAAAAGGTGGAAGGCCAGGTCGGCGCAGCACTTTTCGAACGTACCGCCAGCGACGTGCGCATCACGGCGCTCGGCGAACGGATTGTCGAGCAGGCGCAACGCGTGCTGGCGGAAGCCGTCAAGCTTGATGAAATCGCGCTCACCTCGGGGGATCCCTTGAGCGGCCAGTTGCGTGTCGGCATCATCTACACCATCGCCCCCTATCTGTTGCCGCAACTGATCCCGGCGTTGTCGCGGCAAGCCCCCAGAATGCCGCTGTTCATCAAGGAAGATTTCACGGCGAATCTGGTGCCGGCACTGAAAGCAGGCGAACTGGACGTGATCATCATCGCCCTGCCGTTCACCGAGGCGGGACTGGTCGCGCAAGCAGTCTATGACGAAGCCTTTCGCGTCATCGTTCCCGCCACCCATGCCTGGTCGGAGCGGCAGAGCGTGCAGAGCGACGAACTGGATGGCGAGCACCTGCTACTGCTCGGGCACGGCAACTGCTTCCGCGATCAGGTACTGGAGTCCTGTCCGCGCCTCAATGCACCGGACGCCCTGGAGCATGCCCTGGAAGGCAGCTCACTGGAAACCATCCGCTACATGGTGGCCAGCGGCGCAGGCATTGCGGTCATGCCCAGCTCGGCAGCCGATCCACTGATCGAACGTGAGCCCATGGTGCGTGTCCTACCTTTTGCCGCCCCCTCGCCGACACGTACTGTCGGCCTGGTCTGGCGCGTCACTTACCCACGCAGCGCTGCCATTGATGCCGTCAGAACGGCCTTGCTGGCCTGCCAGCTGCCGGGCAGTACTCCATGTCGCACTTGACCAAGGTGAAATCAGTGCCAGTGCAGGATCCAGCACATCACCTGCTGTCGGCCAGTGCCAATGCTGACTGGCGCCAGGTGCGACCAATCTGGCGCGCTGCGCGGGCCGAGGGCGCTTCGATCCAACGATAGAAAATACCTGCCAGCGCCAGACTGGTGAAAAACGCAACGACCAGTCCCAGGGTGGCAAGCGGTGGCGAGGTCCATTCCAAGTGTGACCACAGCGCGGCAACGAATACCAGCACCGGAAAATGCACCAGGAACAAGCTGTAGGAAACCCTGCCCAGCCAGAGCAGTGCCGCCTGCCTTGGCCAGCGCGCGGCAAAGCCGCTTTCCAGCGACCAGACCAACAGAGCACCTACAACCATCGCCACCCCGAGGCGCCAGCGCCATTCGAACAGCATCGCGAGTAAAAAGAGCGCTTGATAGGCATAGAACTCGAGTTTTTGCCGGCCATGCACCCGCCGCCAGACAATCACCCCCATGAAAAAGTAGGGGAAGAAGTACACCGCCCACACATCCCAACCCGGTGCAAGGTTGGCGTAGAACAGGGAGAACGCAGCCAATGCCCAGCCACCCAACCCAATGACGTCCAGGTGCCGCCCCAGGCTGCTGTCGCGCACACAAATCAGGAGTGCGAACAAGATGCACAGCTGGATGTTGATGCAGACAAACCACAGGCCGGCGGACAACGCTTCATAGCCGAGGATATCCTGCAGGAAAAAAAGATGCGCGATGAATTGTGGCCAACTAACCGGACTGCCCAACACCGACGCCGGCACCCAGTTACGGGCAAAAGCATAGACCGGCAGCACCAGCGCAATCACCGCCAGATAGGGCAGTCCCAGCCGGCAGTAACGGCGCAGCAGGAACAGCAGCAGCCCTCCCAGCTGCCAGCGACGCGTGACCAGAGTCTGCGCCAGCACGAAACCCGCGAGCACGAAAAATACCTGGGTCGAGCGTGCATGCACCTCAAACCAGGTCAGCACGTCGCCCAGCAGCGGACGGGTCCAGTCATTCAAGGGGGGATACAGCGCAAAGTGATGCCAGACGATCACCACTGCGGCAACTGCACGCAGAGCGATAATGAAATTGAGCTGCTGGTTTTTGGTATCTCTACTGGCAGCGGCCGGAACCACCGGCGAAACAGAATCTTTATGCAATGCAATCACCATAAAAACTTACGCCCCCAGCAGAGCCGGAGGCGTAATTCAATGGCAATGATTATAGGATAGTTCAGCGGATTTTTCCGTGCAGAAACATCCTGTTAAATTCAGAAAAAATCGAATCAGCCAGTTTTCTTTGCTTTAGCTGGCGCCTTTTTGGCTGCCGGTGCTTTTTTCTCGAACTCGAATCCGACCTTACCTGAATCGATCACCAGATAGGCTGAAAATTTGCGCCGAGTGCGATTGGAAATGAATTCCCGGAGCAGATCGGTCTTGCCCGTTGTCAGCATTTTCTGCATCTGGGCATGCTCGATCGGTTGCTGCAGGATGATCTTGCCGGAGCGGAAATCACAGCTTTTTTCACTACCGACCGATTTTTCGCAAACATAGGCATTGCCATTGTCGTACACCCCGGCGGCGCACTTTGGACATGCGCCAAGACTTTCCTGGCCGGAGAAATCAACTGGCTCACTGCTTTCATCGCCGGCCTTGTCCTGACCAAAATCAAATTCCGGCAGTTTGTCGGCATTGAGTTTGATGGCGGCGGCAAAACTGCGGCCCATCTTGTTACGGAAACCCGTGAGTGGTCCAACCTGG
>JAGPIR010000210.1 GCA_018054915.1 Allobrachymonas sp. | reverse complement strand
TGCGGCAAAGGGCGTGCATGTGGACCTGATCAAGCTCTACGGCAGCATGGAGCTGGCGCCGCTCACCGGCATGGCCGATGCAATCGTCGATCTGGTGTCTTCCGGCAATACCCTCAAGGCCAACCAGCTGGTCGAAGTGGAGCAGGTCATGCCGATCAGCTCGCGCCTGGTAGTGAATCCGGCGGCACTCAAACTCAAGCAGCAACGGATGCGCAGCCTGATCGGAGCGCTGGCTGCCGGGGTGGAGCAAGAATTCAACCCTGATTGATCAAGCGTCCGGGCTGAAGCGCATGGATAAATGCGCACAGCAGCGGCGCAGTATCGATGGTTACTGCACCAGTTGTTGCCAGACTTTCTCGAGGCGTTTCACGCTTACAGGCTGGGGGGTGCGCAGCTCCTGGGCAAAAAAACTTACGCGCAGCTCTTCGAGCAACCAGCGGAATTCTTCGAGCCGTACATCTTTTTGCCCCTTGCGTTCGGCCAGCAGGCGCCAGTAGCGTTGCTCCAGCGGTTTGAGTTCGGCCATTTTTGCGGCATCGCGGGCCGGATCGGCGCGGTACTTTTCCAGTCGCAGCGTCATGGCCTTGAGGTAGCGCGGCAGATGATGCAACTGTGTCCAGCCCGTTTGCAGCAGAAAATCCCTGGGCACGAGACGCTGCAACTGCTGGGTGATATCGGGCACAGCGTCGGGGGCGAACTTGCTATCTTTGACCTTGCGGCTGGCAATGGCAAATTCTGTCAGGATGACCCCGGCCTGGCGCGCCACTTCCTGCGCAATCAGGCTGAGCCGTCCCCGGCCTTCTTCCACGCGGCGCGCAAAGCCAGCGGCATCGGTAGGCAGCGGATCGGCCAGGAAGGCGCGATCAAGCGCCACAGAGACTACCTGTTGTTTCAGTGTTTCGGCCGTTCCCAGCGGCAGATAGGCCGCCGCCATTTTTTGGAAATCGGGCAGGTGTTTTTCGAGGTATTTGAGCGCGTCTTTCACCTGCAAGGCAAACAAACGGCGCAGGCCGACACGGTGCCTGGCGGCAGCGATTTCGGGCTCGTCGAACAGTTCGATGGTAACGGCGTCGCCCTGGTCGATCAGCGCCGGGAAACCAATCAACGTTTGCCGTCCCCGATGAATTTCCATCAGTTCGGGCAGTTCACCAAACGACCAGACCGTGTAGCGCAGGCCTTCTGGCAGATCTGGAACGCTGGCTGCGGCTGTTTTTGCACGATCTGACGCAGAATTCCCTTGATTCATGGGGCTTCCGGCATCTTTTCTGCCTGCGCTGTTCGCGGTTGCTGCATCCTTGTTTTGGGATTCTGCGTTTTGAGGCGGCACGGTTTTCAGCACCGCCAGCGCCTGGAATGCCCCGCGCGCCTGGCTGCCCAACTCGGCTTTGAGGGCTGCAAGATGCCGCCCCATACCCAGTTGGCGGCCGTGTTCGTCCACCACGCGCACGTTCATGAACAGGTGCGCAGGCAGCATATCAGGCTTGAAATCGGAGTGTTTAACATCCAGCCCGGTCTGGTCGCGTACGGCCTTGAGCAGGGCGCCGGTTAGGCCGCCGTGGGCAAAACCTGGCTGGTTCTGCAGTTGCGTTGACAGCCGTTCGGCGCTTTCAGGCAAAGGGACGAAACGGCTGCGCGGACGTTGTGGCAGGCTTTTGAGCAGGGCCTGGATTTTTTCCCTGAGCATGCCGGGCACCAGCCATTCGGTGCGCTCTTCGTTGACCTGGTTGAGCGCGAATAGCGGAACGTCCACCGTCAGACCGTCCTTGGCATCGCCTGGCCGGTGCAGATAGGTGGCGCGGCAGTCAATGCCGCCCAAGCGCACGGTCTTGGGAAACTGGCTGGTGGTGATGCCCGCAGCTTCGTGGCGCATCAGTTCGTCGCGGCTGATGTGCAGCAGTTTAGGGTTGCCCTTGCTGGCGCTGCGCCACCATTTTTCGAGCTGGTGTGCGCTGCTCACATCTTGTGGAATGTGCGCGTCGTAAAAGGCGTAAATCAATTCATCGTCCACCAGCACGTCCTGCCGGCGAGATTTGTGCTCCAGTTCTTCAACCTGGTGCACCATCTTGCGGTTGGCCGCCAGAAACGGCAATGCAGATTCCCAATCCTCACCCACCAGCGCCTGGCGGATGAAAATCTCTCGCGCAGCAACGGGGTCGATGCGGTCAAAGTCCACCTTGCGGTTGTTGTACACCACCATGCCGTACAACGTGGCACGCTCCAGCGCCACGACCTTTCCGGCTTTTTTCTCCCAGTGCGGGTCAAGCAACTGCTTGCGCAGCAGATGGCCGCCCACTTCTTCCAGCCATTGCGGTTCAATGGTGGCAATGGCGCGTCCAAACAACCGGGTGGTTTCTACGAGTTCGGCGCACACCACCCAGCGGCCCGGCTTTTTGCGCAGGTGCGCGCCGGGGTGGCGGTAAAACTTGATGCCGCGTGCGCCCAGATACCAGTCTTGCTCGTCATTTTTGCAACCGATGTTGCCCAGCAGGCCAGCGATCAGACTTTTGTGCAGCTGCTCGTAACTGGCGGGCTGCGCATTGTGCTGCCAGCCCTGCTCGCCCGCAACGGTCTGCAATTGGCTGTGAATGTCGCGCCACTCCCGCACGCGCCGCACATTGATGAAATGCTGGCGCAGCAGATTTTCGTATTGCCGGTTGCTCAGTTTATGGGTGGCGTGATCTGCTGCGTGAGGCGTGATTGTGGCGGCACTTGCGGCATGCGTGGACAATGTTTGATTAGCGGGATTTTTGACGGGCGCGTCTTGTGCCTTCTGCTCCAGCTTGCGTTGAGCCGCCTCCATCGCCAGTGCGGCGCGTTGTGCCACCGGCAGATGGGTCAGGTTGGTGTGGCTGCGTTGCGCTGCTGCCTGCTGTTGCCGGGCAGAGGGCAGCAGCGAATGGCCGCCGCGCGCATCGTGCAGCCATTGCCACAATTTGAGGGTGCTGACGAATTCGCTTTTCTCGTCATCGAATTTGGCTTGCTGCTGATCGGCCTGGGCTTGGTTGTCCAGCGGGCGGTCGCGCACGTCCTGCACGCTCAGGGCCGAGGCGATGACCAGCGCCTCGTTGAGTGCGCCGCGCTGGTG
>JAGPIR010000209.1 GCA_018054915.1 Allobrachymonas sp. | reverse complement strand
GCCCACGTGCAGATAGGCTCTCGCAAGATCGCCGTGCGCAAGCGTTCCGGCCATGTGGCGTGGTTCGACTTTCGCGAACTGTGCGACAAACCACTGTCGCAAAACGATTATCTGGAACTGGCCGCCATGTTCCAGACCATCATAGTTTCCGACGTTCCGCACATGCAAGTCTCGATGGCCTCGATGGCGCGCCGCTTCACGCTGCTGGTGGACGTGCTGTACGACCGCCGTGTGAAACTGGTGATTTCGGCCGCCGTTGCGCCCGAAGCCCTCTATACCGAAGGCACGCTTGCACACGAATTCGTGCGCACCGTTTCCCGCCTGCATGAAATGCAATCCGCCGAATACCAGGCGCTGGAGCACCGCCATGTCGACAGTTCTATCACCTAAGCGCCGCCGCCTGTTGCCCAACCAGTGCCCGGCCGCACTGGGCGCCCTCTTGCTGGTCTGCGGAGCAATCACCGGCTGCACGGCACCCAAACTGTCCGAAAAAACACCCACAAAGGAAGAGGTTCCGTTTCTGGGGCAACAAATGACACAGGAGCAGATCACCCAATGGCACACCCGGATTTCAAGCGTGCGTGAACAATTGCAGCAGGATTTGCGCACCGGCAAGACAGATTGCTACCAGCGTTTTTTTGTCAATGCCTGCCTGCGCGATCGCCTGCAGGAATTCCGCGAAAAAGAATCAATTTTGCGCAAACAGGAAATTGAACTGCATCGGCAGGAGCGGGTTCTCACGGAAATTGACAAACAGTTGCGCCTGAAGGAGAACAAGCAAACAGCTCCGTAGCCATACACCCGATCAGCAAACGCAGAATACTCGCTGATTTTTCGTTTCCGCCTCTGTCATGGCAAAGACTACAACTCAAAGTCTATCAAGCGCTCATCGGGAAGATTGGCAGTCGCGGCAGTTGCCTTGAGAATGGCCAGCGACACATTGTCTCCCCTGCCCGCCGCGCGCGTGCGCGCTATAGTCAGCAGCTGCTTGCATGCATCGGCCGGAGTAAGCGCATAGGCCATCTTGGCCAGTTCGTCCTCACTGAAATAGGCCCACAAGCCATCCGTACAGCTCAGGACGGCATCACCAACTTCAACCTGATCAATGCAGGCCTGCGCAATGGGCGGATCTATATCCATGCCCAGACACCCGGTGAGCAAATGGCTTTTTTCATGCCCAATACTCTCCGTTTCACTGATTTCACCCTTGTCGATCAGACCTTGCACGTAAGAATGGTCACGTGTGCGCATCAGCAAACGTCCCTTGCGGAAATGATAAATGCGTGAATCACCGCTGTGCACCCAGTGGTTGGCCCCCGAGGGCAACAACAAATGTGCGGCAATGGTGGAATGCGGCTCCAGTTCGCTGCTGACATTGAGCATGCGGATCACGACATGGGCATCCGCCACAAGCCGCCGCAGCATGACCGAGGGGTCGTCCTTTTCCACGTCAAACTGCCTGAGCATTTCGCGGGCGCTTTCCACAACCTGCCTGGATGCCTGGGATCCCCCGCTGCGTCCGCCCATTCCATCGGCCACCACCACCATGAGGCACTGTTTTTCATAGGGATGCCGCAGGACCTCGACCCGGTCCTGCTGGTAGTCGCGGTCGCCTTTATGAGTCGCTGTGGCGATGGACAAACGATAGTTGATCTTGGGCTTCATGGTGACAAACAAAAACATCGGCCGACACGCGCAGCCTTCCCAGGCCAGAACACGGGCAACAACCATGTTCTCGGCCAGAAGGCTTTGCTTGTCTCCGAAAGAACCGGAAATCCACGAAGGACACCACCTTGGTGCATGGGTGCACAGGAAGACCCCTGCCCCCTACATGCGGGCACACACCACCCTGTGACCCTTGCTTACCCGCGCTGATTGCCGTGCGTGCAATGCTATCAGGAACCTGTCGGGTCAGACATAATTTCTGTATCTCCTAATATTTCATGTCAATTTCGTCACATTAACCAAATGTTTTTGTGAACTCCACTATCCTTCCACCTTGAACCCCGGCCCCCTCGACAGGAAGCCCTCCTGAAACACCGTCATTCGCTACAAATGCAACCCACAATCGGCACTTGAATGGCACACTATCGGCAATAGCCAACAACGCCTTAACAAAAACGACAAACAGCCAGTCTGCGCAACATGCTGAGGCACCCTTGCAGATGGCGGCTTCTGGTAGACTGAAAATATTTACAAATGCTAGCCCTGCACTGCGGGGTGGTTCGCGGCCTGCATCCATCAGGCGCCCTCTTGATACTTCTCCCCAATTGTCATGACTGTCTCCTCTGTTGCCGACTCCCTGCACTATCCGATTGAACTGGACGCAACCGCCATCGCCGGACTGATTCCTCACCGTCCGCCCATGCTGTTCATCGAGCAGGTTACGGTTCATGCGGCCGGACAATTTTCCGGCATAGCCAGCTGGCAGGCCGACAATCCGATTCTGGCGGGGCATTTCCCCGGCTGTCCCATCGTGCCTGGCGCGATCATTCTGGAGGCGGCGGCCCAACTGGCCGGCGCAGGCCTGCTCGCTGGCGACCCGGTCACCCGCAGCATCGGTCCGGGCCATGTGGGTATGCTGGGCGCGGTGCGCAAATGCTCATTCAAACGGCCTGTATTGCCGGGTGACAAGCTCAACATCCGCATGACCTGCCGCCGCATGGCTGAGAAGGCAGTGCTGGTGCAAAGCACCGCTGACGTTGGCGGTACGGAAGCCGCGGCGCTGGAGTTCATGGTGGTGTATGCACCGGAAAGCAGCTTGCAGGAACTGATTTCCCGCGACGCGCTGCAACACCTGTTCCGTGCCACATTCAATGCCAACGGCTCGCGCTAGTCGCGCGTCATCCGTTTCGCGGTCGGCATTTTTTTAGCGCTCTCTCTTGCTCCAGCCATTGCAGCACCGGAACCGTTCCCGGCAGGATGGGATGAACGATCACCGGAAACGTCTGCCAGGCAGATTGCTGGTTCTCGCGCATCTGCAATTCGCCACTCCAATGGAATATTTTGCAAAAATGGAGTTGCACCAAGGCGTGAGGATAGTCGACCATGCTGCTGCGCCAGGGGTGTGCAGCGGCAATCGTGA
>JAGPIR010000023.1 GCA_018054915.1 Allobrachymonas sp. | reverse complement strand
TCAATGCGGTAGCCATTGCCGTCAATGATGACTCCCTCCATTATCTTGGCCAGCTCTTGCGCGATCACGCACATGCGCTGAAAAGGTTGTTGTTCGGATGGAACTTGGGGAATATCCAGACACAAGAGCACTTCGTGCACGGCCGATTGTTCCAAGTCTTCGGCCAATGCAGCCTGGGTGTCATACTCCAGGCTCAACAATGGCGGATCGCCCGCACGCACAGCAGGCAAAACCAGCCGTCCCGGCAAGGCACCGGCCACAAAGCCATGACCTGACACCACCTGTTGCAGATACCCCGTGCTCCAGGCCGCACCGCGAGCGCGCAATATGAAACTCAGGCGTGCGTCGTTGGCGCTGGCAAATTGGTCGAGCTCACGGGCACGGGCCACTTCCTCAATCATGTCGGGGAAATGCGGCGTGCCGTTGACGGCATCTGCAAACGCCTGTGCCTTGAGCGTGAATTCGGAAAAACCAATATCGTTCAATGCCCCGGCACGGTTGGCCAGTTGCACACCTGCCTGAAAGGCGTCGTACTGGTTTCCAGCATGTGGCGGCTCCCATTCCTGCGTGAGCGCATTGCGCCCCTCTACGGCAAAAGACTTGTCACCCACGCGCCGTGAAACGGGCAATGCTGCCAACGCTGCTTCGCCGCTGACCATAACACCGGCATCCAGTTCAATGCCTGCGATGGCATCGATCAGGGGATCCAGCGGCCGTTTTTCTGCCGCAACCGCCTGTGACAGCCCTTGCGCCGCAAGATCGGAAAGACGCAGCCCCACGCACGACCGGTCATCTGTTCCGGTTTCTTCGGAAGCCAGCCCTGCATCGGCATCCGGCTCCTGACCGGGTCCCATAGCGCCAGATTGCTGTGCCTCTGCTGACGGTGGCGGTGGTTCGGCCATACGGGGGCGATTCTTGCGCGCTTCCCAAATATTGTGCGCCACCAGACCCGCCAGCACTGCTCCGCCAACAGCGGCCAGTCCAAATTGCAGAGATGTGCCCATGAAAAAAACGGAAAAGAAAAATGCGAAAGTACCGACCATGAACAGTATATTGCCTGACAGAGCAGATAGCTGTGGTGGTACGACAAACAGTCCGTTCGGACATGGCCGGGCCACTGGGGATGACCGGAGTTTTTATTCCTGCCATCAGCACGACACTGGTGACAGGCTCTTGCGTCCGCTCCTCCATACGCAACGTTGCTCTGGCCGGATTAAAAGGGATGCAACCGCCGTACCCCTTAAGCCGTCACGCCTGCGCCATGTGCATCGCAGCTTCCATGTCGACGGCCACCACGCGTGAAACACCCTGCTCCTGCATGGTCACGCCTATCAGTTGCTCGGCCATTTCCATGGTGATTTTGTTGTGGCTGATGAACAGAAACTGGGTGTCGGTACTCATGCGGCTGACAAGTTTGGCATACCGCTCGGTATTGGCGTCGTCCAGCGGCGCGTCCACTTCGTCGAGCAAACAGAACGGCGCAGGGTTGAGCTGAAAAATGGCAAATACCAGTGCAATGGCCGTAAGCGCCTTTTCGCCGCCTGAGAGCAGGTAGATGGTCTGGTTCTTCTTGCCCGGCGGCTGCGCCATGACCTGCACGCCTGCGTCAAGGATTTCCTCGCCCGTCATGATGAGTTTTGCCTGACCGCCACCGAACAGTTCGGGGAACATGCGGCCAAAGTGCTGGTTCACCGTTTCGAACGTAGAGCCCAATAGTTCACGCGTCTCGGCATCAATCTTGCGGATGGCGTCTTCCAGCGTACCGATAGCCTCATTCAGGTCGGACGACTGCGTATCAAGAAAACCCTTGCGCTCGCGCGCCGCGCCCAGCTCCTGCATGGCCGCCAAATTCACGGCGCCCAGTGCAGCAACTTCACGCTGGATGCGGTCGATTTCACCCTGCAGACCTGAAAGCTTGACGCCTTCATCCGCAATGCTTTGCGCCAGGGCTGCCTCGTCCACCCCAGCCTCAGCCAGCGATTGCGCGTACTGCTCCACCCCGATGCGCGCAGCCTGCTCCTTGAGCTGCCATTCGGTGATGCGGCTGCGCAGCGGCTCCAGCTCTCGCTCCAGCCCCAGACGGCGCTCATCGCTGGCGCGCAGCTTACTGGTCAGGTCTTCGTAATTGCTGCGCTGCGCGGCCAGATGCTGCTCCCGTTCCAGCTTGCGCGCAAGCGCTTCCTGCAGGCCATCCGGAGTTGCCGTTGCAGCGAGTGTCTCCAGATCCTTGCTGCCCTGCGCCTGCTCAGCCGCCAGCGCCTGCAACTGCTGCTGTGCAGCTGCAATCGTGCGCTGCAATTCGTTCATGCGCGCCTGCAGCGTGCGCCGGGCGAATGCTGTTTCCTGGGCCTGGCGTTCCAGCGCGCGCAGCTGTTCCCGGTGAGCATTGAGTTTGCGCTCGGTATGCAACACCGCCTCTTCGTGGCGCGCGTATTGCTCCTGCGCCTCTGCCAACGCCAGATCCAGTTCTTCAAATGTCGACCCGGCGGCCACGCGGCGCTCCTGCAAATCCTGCAGTACGGCGTCTATTTCATCCAGGTCCAGGCCGATCTGGTCGTTGCGCGCGCGGGTCTGCTCGGCCTGTTGCGTCAGACGCAGAAGTTCTACCTGCAGGCTGTGATGGCTAGCCTGGCAGGCGTGAACCTCGCGACGGTTTGCGTCCAGACGCTGACTGGCTTCGGCGTAGGCGCTTTCGGCGCGCGCCAGCCGGTTGCGGCATTCTTCATGGATCAATTGCTGCGCACGCAGGGCTTTTCCAAGATTCTCGATTTCCTGGGCGCGAGCCAGCAAACCAGCCTGCTCGCTGTCCTGGGCGTAAAAATCAACGCTGTGACGGGTGACTGCATGGCCGCTTTGCACGTAAATGGCTTCGCCCGGCTGCAACTGGCTGCGCTGTTCCAGCGCCTCTTCCAGCGAAGCTGCGGTGTAGCAGCCATGCAGCCAGCCGGTAAGCAAGGCTCTGGTTCCAGCATCGTGCAGACGCAGCAAATCCACCATGTGCGGCAGCGCCTTGGCTGCATCCGGCACGGACGCGACGGGCGATACATAAAAACTCAATTTGGCCGGAGGTGCATCGCTGGTAAAGGCACGCACCGATTCGAGCCGCCCGACTTCCCGTGCGGCCATGCGCTCGCGCAGGGCTGCCTCCAAGGCATTCTCCCAGCCCTGCTGGACATGCAACCGCGTCCACAGTTCCTGCATGTCCGACAAGCCGTGTTTCTGCAGCCAGGGCGCCAACTTGCCATCGGTTCGCACTTTTTCCTGCAGGGCCTTTAGGGCGTCCAGCCGCGCAGCCAGATCGGCCTGCTTGTGTGTTTCGTCGTTGAGCGCCTTTTGCGCCTGGCTGCGCTGTTCGTCGAGTTGCGGAACATGGTCTTGCAACTCGTTCACCCGCGCCTGCAGTATTTCAAGCTGTTCGCTGCTGCCGGCCAGTTGCGCCTGCATGTGCGCCAATTGCGCCGCTTCGGGAGCGGCCAGCGCGTTGCGATCCGCCTGCAGACGCTCACGGCGCTGGTTTTGCTGGCGCACCTGTTCGTCGATGCTGCGCTGTTCGGCCGCCAGCACCTGGATTTGCTGCTGCACCTGGGTCACGCTGCCGCGTTGGCTGTTGGCCTGTTGCTGGGCCTGGCACAAGGCGTCTTCCAGCGAAGGCAGCTGCTGCAGCTGCTCCTCAAGCTGCGCGGCCAGCACCGCTTCCCGTTCTTCCTGCTCCTCGCCCTGTGCCACCAGGGTTTCACTTTCCTGCTGTGCCTCCTGCTGGCGTTCGTGCCACTGGCTCTCCTGCTCATCCAGTTGCCGCAGACGCTGTTCGATACGCTGGCGGTTTTCCACCACGAAACGGATTTCGGCCTCGAGCTTGCCGATCTCGGCCGTCACCTCATACAACAGGCCTTGGGCCAGATTGACCTGATCGCCTGCAGCGTAATGCGCCTGACGAATGGTTTCAAGCTCGGCCTCGATATGGCGCATGTCGGCCATGC
The DNA here is from genome assembly GCA_018054915.1 of Allobrachymonas sp. GTDB lineage: Bacteria > Pseudomonadota > Gammaproteobacteria > Burkholderiales > Burkholderiaceae_C > Brachymonas. The sequence continues at coordinate 7,389 of JAGPIR010000023.1, read as the reverse complement.
GATTTTCGAGATCCGCGCGCGCCTGTTCCACCGTGGCGCGAATCTGGTCCTGATCTGAGGCCGCATCGGCTCGCTTGAGGTACCACAACTGGTGCAGACGGCGCGATCCAGTGTCCTGCAGCGTCTGGTATTTTTGCGCCACTTCGGCCTGCACCTCCAGTTTTTCGAGGTTGGCGTTGAGCTCACGCAGAATGTCTTCTACGCGGATCAGGTTCTCGCGTGTGTCGGCCAGGCGGTTTTCGGTCTCGCGCCGGCGCTCCTTGTATTTGCTCACGCCAGCGGCTTCTTCGAGAAACAGGCGCAGCTCTTCGGGCCGGCTTTCGATGATGCGGGAAATGGTTCCCTGCCCGATGATGGCGTAGGCGCGCGGCCCCAGACCCGTTCCCAGGAACACGTCCTGCACGTCGCGGCGGCGCACCGGTTGGCTGTTGATGTAGTAGCTGCTGCCGCCTTCGCGCGTCAGCACGCGCTTGACTGAAATTTCAGCAAACTGGCTCCACTGGCCGCCCGCACGATGATCGGTGTTGTCAAACACCAGTTCGACGCTGCTGCGGCTGGCGGGCTTGCGCGAAGTGGTGCCGTTGAAGATCACGTCCTGCATCGATTCGCCGCGCAGCTCGCTGGCCTTGCTTTCACCCAGCACCCAGCGCACGGCATCGATGATGTTGGATTTGCCGCAGCCATTGGGTCCAACCACGCCAACCCGCTGGCCAGGCAGCGCGATACTGGTAGGCTCGGCAAACGACTTGAACCCGGAGAGTTTGATGGAAGTCAGGCGCACGGCTATTCGGGAGTCAACAACAACCCGGGCGCTACCGCCAGCGGGACGGCATCCTCCTCTGCCGGGAGGACATGAAAAGATAAATCATACCCGCTGTAACTGCTTCGTCCTTTTCATCAGGGCTGGACAGGAGGTGTGGGTGCTCCTCGCTTCGCAGACAGGCCGCAGATTCAAATTCTACGTTTCGTAATCGACGACCACGCGCGACTGGCGCATTTGCGCGATCTGCGCGCCCACGGCCTGGTGGTGCGGATGCGCCTGGTAGGCCGCCAGTGCGGTCTTGTCCTCGAAAGCCGCATACAAAACGATATCTGCATTGGCTTCCAGCCCGTCGGTACGGATGCCGACCTCAAATTCCAGGATACCCGGCACCACGGCCCTACAACCATCCAGCAGCGCTTTCATCGGACGCGCATCCGCAGGGTCTTTCAGTGTCCAGATAACGATGTGCTTGATCAAGACCGTTCTCCCCATTCATTGTTTACAGGGTTGCCAGATACTGCAGCAGGCCAAACACCAGCACGCCCGCCAACGTGGGCAGGGCCGTTCCGCCTGTGCATCTGCGCACCAGCACAATCGCCGCAATCGCCGCCAGAATGCGCAGGGTTGGCACCAGCGGCTGAACTACGGCCACTTGCGGCCAGAGCGAAGCCACGATCAATGCGCCGATGGCCGCTGGCCCCAGAGCCGCCAGTGCGCGGCGCAAGCCCGGCGACAGGGCTTCGGCCCCGCCCTTGCTGTGCCAAAGCATGGGCCACAGGCGCGTGGCAAATGTGCCCACCGCGCAGGCCAACGCTACCCAGAACACATGGCTTTGTTGCAGATTCATGTCTTGATCCTGATGGCGGGCGCGTGCGTGGCGCTGACAAAACCGCCGGCGACCATACCACCCAGCATGGCCCAGTGCGCCGGCAGCACCAGTAGCAACAGAGCCGTGACCAGCATGGCGACGGCCACAATCTGCCAGCGGCTGTGCGCCAGCAGCTCGAGCAACAGCGAAACAAACAGGGCCGGCAACACGAAGCCCAGCGTGATCTGCAGCCATTGGGCCTGCCGGCTGATTTCATGCCCCAACAGGGCACCAAAGGCTGTGCCGCCCACCCACGAGGCATAACTGCCCAGTTGCAGGCCCAGATACCAGCGTTCGCGCTGCGCGGGCGGCACGCGTTCGATATTGCCCATGGCCGTGGCAAACACCTCGTCGGTCAGGCCGGCGGCCAAAAAAGGCAAGGGCCAGCGCCGGCCCTGCGCCGTGAGCAGCGGCAACAGCGAGGGGCCGTAGAACAGGTGGCGCACGTTCATCAGCACCACGGTCGTGACGATGGTCCAAGCCGAGGCCCCGCTACCCAGCAGTGCCACCAGCACGAACTGCCCCGCGCCGGTGAAGGTGATGATGGAGATCACCACGGCCATCCACGGCGCCACGCCAACCTGGATGGCGGCAATGCCAAAAGAAGTAGCCATGGGCAGATAGCCCAGCATGATGGCCATGCTGTCGCGCAGGCCACGCACGAAAGGCGCAAAAGCCCCGCCGCCCTTTTCATTCTGTATTGCAGGCATGCTGCGGCTCATGATTCCTCCAGCCCTTCGGGTTCGGTGTTCGCTGGCAGGTGCGCCAGACGCCAGACTTCGCGTGGAGGCAGATGTTTGAGGCGGTGATCGCTCCAGACCTGGCGCCAGCGGCGCGCCCCGCGCAGACCATGGCGCAGGCCCAGCATGCAGCGGGCAATCGTTGGCCAGGGCGTGGCATGCTGCACAGCCTCGCGTTCCATGTATTGCACCATCTGCTCTTCCACTATTTCACGACTGATGGCTGCTTGCGTTTCTTTCGGCACAGCAGGCAAGATACGGCCTGGCAGAGTCTGGCCTTCAGACTGCTGCCGATCGGCATCCATCAGAGCGTCCCACTGCGCCAGCATCCAGGGGGTATGCCAGGCCGCGCGCCCCACCATCACGGCATCGACATGCTGCCAATGCCCAACGATGTCTTCGCTGCTGACCACACCACCGTTGAGCGTGATATGCAGCGCCGGGAAATCACGTTTGATCCGGTATGCCACTTCGTAGCGCAGCGGTGGAACGCTGCGGTTTTCGTGCGGGCTCAGGCCCTGCAGCCAGGCATTGCGCGCATGCACGATGAAATGTCTGCAACCGGCCTCGGCCAACGTACCGACAAAATCGCGTACCAGGCCGTAGCTTTCGTCCTGATCCAGGCCAATCCGGTGCTTGACGGTCACTGGCACATGCTGCACGGCATCCTGCATGGCCTTGATGCATTCGGCCACCCGCTGCGGCTCGCGCATCAGGCAGGCCCCAAATGCGCCGCGCTGTACGCGGTCGCTCGGGCAACCGCAATTGAGGTTGACCTCGTCGTAGCCCCACTGCTCCCCCATGCGGGCGCTGTGCGCAAGCATGGCTGGATCGCTGCCGCCCAGTTGCAGCGCTACGGGATGTTCTTCGCCGTTGTAGCGTAGATGGCTTTCGGCGGCCCCGTGGCAAATCGCCCCCATATTGATCATTTCCGTATACAGCAGCGCCTGGCGGCTCAGCAACCGCCAGAAATAACGGGCATGGCGGTCGGAAACATCGAGCAAGGGCGCAGTGGCCAGGCGTGGGCGCAAAGACATGGGTGTGTGAGCGGGATTCAACAAAGGCAAAACGGTTTTATTGCAGTCACCCGCGCATGGCGTGTGACCGTATTTCTTGCATGCGTTGCGCATTGTGTCAGGAATACAGGCACTCAACTTCTGCGCCCTACGGGTTTGACCGGCATGCCGCAAGCCTGCTTTGCGCCATCCATGCGCCACCGTCCGGTTCGACTGCTCATCCCAGCAGATACCGCAGCAGACCGGCAGACACGACACCGATCACCACGGTGGGAAATACCGGCCAGCGCATGGCGGCCAGCACCGTCAACGCCAGCGCAATCAGGTCAGCCGGACGATCCGAAACAAACGCTGGCGCAATAACCGCAATCAGCACGCACCCCGGAACAGCCTCGAGCACTGCCTGCACGCGCGGACTGAAGGTGCGGCCCCGCAGCAGCACATAGCCGAGCGCACGCGTCACATACGTAGAAGCAGCGATCAGCACGATGGTAAGCACAGTGGCAGACTGGATCATGACTGGGGCCCCCACCATGCCGCCACCACCAGACCGGCGCCTGCGCCAAGCGGCACATACCAGGCACCGGGCATCCATTTGTAAACCACAACCGCTACGACCAGGCTCACAAACCAGGGACGGCAAGGCTGCCAGCCCCGCCACATGCCGCGCAGCAGCACCAGGAACACGGCGGTAAACGCCATGTCAAAGCCAAAACGCTCCACATTGCCGATCAACGGCCCCACGATCACGCCCACGGTCGTGAACAAGACCCAACTCAGGTAGAGCGTCAGCGCCAGGCCCATGTAATACGGCAGGCTCACCTGCAATGACATGCGTTTGCGCGCATCGGCCATGGCCATGGCCCAGACTTCGTCGCACATGAAAAACAGCGCCAGCAGCGCCTTGCGCGCCGGCACGTGCTTGAGATAACGCGACAGCGAAGCCCCCATAAGGATATGCCGGCTGTTGACGAGGAAGGTCATGGCCACGATCAGCAAGATATGCGGCGGCGACGTCCACAGCCGCATGGCCACAAATTCAGAACTGCCGGCAAAGTTCAGCCCGGTCAGCAAAGGCATCTCAATCGCACTGAATCCGTTGCGGGCCGCCTGCGCACCCAGCAGCAGTGCAAACGGAATCACGCCCACGAGCAAGGGCAGCGCCGCACGCAGGCCGCGCAACCAATCGCTGCGGCTGTCTGTTGCGTGCGCCTGTTCCTGTGGAGCAGCAACGGCGGCCGATTCAGCGGTATTCGAAGGGGACATATGCAATATATGAAAAGCACGTCATTTTATGCTTGTCCAGCTGAAGCCGGATTGCGAGTTTGACGCATAAATGCAGATAATTAGAACAAGATATCAATTAATTAAAAAATAAAGAAATATTCTGCCCATGAAACTCGACGAAATGGATCGACGCATTCTGCGTGCGCTGCAGCGCAGCGGCCGGCTGCACAACAATGAACTGGCCAAAGAGGTGGGGCTATCGCCTTCGCCTTGCCTGCGCCGCGTGAAACTGCTCGAAGAAGCCGGAGTGATCGACCGGTACGTGGCCGTGCTCAACGCCGCCAAGGTGGATCAGGGGCTGACGGTATTCGTTCGGGTATGGCTGCAGAAACAGGATGCCGAAACGGTGAACCGTTTCACCAGGGCCGTTATGCAACTGCCGCAAGTGGTTGAATGTCACCTGATGGCGGGAGACTGCGACTTCTTGCTACGAATCGTCGTCTCTAATTTGGAACAGTACCGGCAATTCCAGACAGACAACCTTGGGCAGATCGAGGGCATCCAGAACATGAAGACCGAAATCCCCATGCAGCTGATCAAGCAAACGCTGGAATTGCCGATATAGGAGGAAGCCGCGCCGGCCCCGCAAGCGGGGCGGTCAACCCACCATCCGTGCCGGGTCGGTCAGCCGGTCGAAATCCTCCGCGCCCATCACGCCCAACGCCAGCGCCGCCTCGCGCAGGGTGCTGCCCTCGGCGTGCGCCTTGAGCGCCACTTTGGCCGCCTGTTCGTAGCCGATCACGGGCGTGAGCGCCGTCACCAGCATGAGCGAGCGGCGCAACAGATCGTCGATGCGGCCGGTGTCGGCCTCCATGCCACACACACAATGCTGCGCAAAGCTGCGCATGCCATCGGCCAGCAGGCGAATGCTTTGCAGCACGTTGTGCGCCACCACCGGGCGAAACACGTTCAGCTCAAAGTTGCCGGACGCACCCGCAATACCCACTACCGTGTCGTTGCCCAGCACCTGCGCCGCGATCATGGTCAGCGCCTCGCATTGCGTGGGATTGACCTTGCCCGGCATAATCGACGAACCCGGTTCATTGGCAGGCAGGCGCAATTCACCCAGCCCAGCGCGCGGGCCACTGCCCAACCAGCGCACGTCGTTGGCGATTTTCATCAGCGCGCAGGCCAAAGTGCGCAGGCTGCCATGCGCCTGCACCACGGCATCCTGGCTGCCCAGCGCTGCAAACTTGTTGGGCGCATCCACAAAAGATTCACCCGTCTGCTGCGCCAACTCGGCCGCTACGGCCGCGCCAAAACCAGCGGGCGCATTCAGCCCGGTGCCCACGGCCGTACCGCCAATGGCCAGGGCGTGTAATCCCGGCAACGCAGCCTCGATACCCGCCGCAGCTTGGCGCAATTGCGCCACCCAACCCGAGATTTCCTGCCCCAGCGTCAGCGGCGTGGCATCCTGCAAATGGGTGCGTCCGATCTTGACAACACGTGCAAATTCGTGGCTTTTTTCATCCAGCGCATCGGCCAGCCCATGCAGCGCGGGCAACAGGCGCAGGCGCAATCCGGCCACGGTGGCCACATGCAACGCGGTGGGAATCACATCGTTGCTCGACTGGCTGGCGTTGGCGTGGTCGTTGGGATGCACCACCGGCACCCCATCTCCAGCCTGCCCCAGCAACTGGCTGGCACGCCGGGCAAGCACCTCATTCATGTTCATGTTGGTCTGCGTGCCAGAACCAGTTTGCCAAACCGCCAGCGGAAATTCATCGGCATGATGCCCTTGCAACACCTCATCGGCAGCTTGTTGCAGGGCTTTTGCCATGGCAGAATCCAGCCGGCCCAAGCGGGCATTGGCGCACGCGCATGCATGTTTGACTTGTGCCAACGCATGCAGAAACTCTGGCGGCATCCGTTCAGTAGAAATCGCAAAATTGTGCAGCGCGCGCTGCGTCTGCGCACCCCAAAGGCGCTGTGCAGGCACGTCAATACTGCCCAGACTGTCGTGTTCGATCCGATATTCCATATTGCCCCTTGATCCGCCCGGCAAACCAGCCAACACGCCCAGCTTGCCTTGAAAAAACACTCTGCCCACAAACAGAATCCACCGCAAACACCCTGTTCCCCCTCAGGACAGGAAATGAAGCCGGGTCCAGCCCCCCCTTCTACACCTCTTCCCGAAGAGAGCTGGATAGCCCGGCTCCGCCTATGACCGCCATCACATAAGGCCCGTCACCACGCAAATACAAACATTCGCATACGATTGCTACAAACAGAATTTCCAGAAAATCCTACACTGAGAGGAGACTCTCTTTACATGGCTACGTTTTTGCGGAAGAACTCAGCTTTACCGGAATAACACCCCACAGAAAGCCAATTGCATGCCCTCCCTTTCCATTGCATCCATTGCTCATACTGCCCGCCTTGCTGCCCTGGGCTCCTTTTTGATTTTGACATTGCCGGCCGCTCAAGCCGCCGAACTACCCAACAGCGCCGAATTGCAGTATGTTGACCCGTATCACGTGCCGGTCAATATGACCTTCAACCGCACTGGCAACACATACGCGGTGGCTCTGCGCATCCATGTTCCGCTCTACCAGATTCGTTTCCAGTCATCGGGCAGCATCAGCAACAACACCCTCGACGTCCCCCCAGTTTCAGTAGCATTGGGCTTTGGAGTCCGGGGTTAATTTAACTCGTTTCTGAATCAGTGTTTTTGCATAGGCAGCTGGTGTCATTCCGCCTAGGGATCGCTTCGGT
>JAGPIR010000208.1 GCA_018054915.1 Allobrachymonas sp. | reverse complement strand
ACCTTCAGGCGCGCCGGATTGAGGTCCTCCGGTTTTTTCCATTGGCTGTACAACGACAGCACCTTGTCGACAGGCACGGCCAGCAGCTTGGCGTCGTCACCGGCTTCGTCTTCCATTTTCAGCATGCCCAGCACCCGGCACGTCACCACGACGCCCGGCAGCAGCGGCACCGGCGTAATCACCAGCACATCCACCGGGTCTCCATCGCCAGCAATGGTCTGTGGAATGTAGCCATAGTTGGTGGGATAGTGCATGGCCGTGCTCATGAAACGATCCACAAAAATGGCGCTGGTTTCCTTGTCGACCTCGTACTTGATGGGATCGGCGTTCATCGGAATTTCGATGACCACGTTGAATTCTTCAGGAGCATTCCTGCCGGGAGTGACGTTGTAAAGAGACATGAAAAATGGTTCCGGATGAAAAGAAAAACCCGCCTGCTGCACCATCGGCCAACACCCCAGGACTGTACACAGCGGGAAAGTGGCACGATCGGTGTCCCATGCGGTTTGACGCGCCCTTCATTCCATAAACACCAGACCTCGGAAGAGCCGGCGCGTCGTCCCGCAATCATAAAGGAGACCGGCCTCTTCTAGCGGTCAGCAAGTCCGCAAAAGGCTTACGAATGTCTTAAAACAAGCAACTTTTTGCGTCACAATACGCACCGTTGGCCAATCGGCTCCTGTGAGCGCCCATGGCGCGCCAAGGTGGCGAGGAAGCAACGCAGCGGGGATGGCGCAAAGCCCCTTGGCGGTGTTGCCCTCCCCTTCAATGCGCTAAAAACCATTCAACAAAGGGGTTCTCATGACAGGCAACACAGCGCTGATTTTTGCGCTCGTCTGCGGAGTGATCGCCGTAGCCTACGGTATCTGGGCACGCGGCTGGATTCTTTCGCAGGATGCGGGCAACGACCGCATGCAGGAAATCGCCAGCGCCATCCAGACCGGCGCAGCCGCCTATCTGGCGCGCCAGTACAAAACCATCGCCATTCTCGGCGTGGCGCTGGCCGTGCTGATTGGCTTTTTCATCGACATCCGAACCGCTGTGGGCTTCGTGCTCGGCGCGGTGCTGTCGGGCGCTTGCGGCTTCATTGGCATGAATGTTTCGGTGCGCGCCAACGTGCGCACGGCGCAGGCGGCCACCAAAGGCATCGGCCCCGCGCTGGACGTGGCCTTTCGCGGAGGCGCCATCACCGGCATGCTGGTGGTGGGCCTGGGCCTGCTGGGGGTGACGGGCTTTTACTGGTTCCTGGGCGGCGCAACAGCTGATGCCAAGGCGCTCAATCCGCTGATCGGGCTGGCGTTCGGCTCCTCGCTGATTTCCATCTTCGCGCGCCTGGGCGGCGGCATCTTCACCAAGGGCGCCGACGTGGGCGCCGACTTGGTGGGCAAGGTCGAAGCCGGCATTCCCGAGGATGATCCGCGCAACCCCGCCGTGATCGCCGACAACGTGGGCGACAACGTGGGCGACTGCGCCGGCATGGCCGCCGACCTGTTCGAAACCTACGCCGTGACGCTGATCGCCACCATGGTGCTAGGCGCCCTGCTGGTGGCTGGCAGCTCCGCCCAGGCTGTGCTGTATCCACTGGTGCTGGGGGGCGTATCGATCATCGCGTCGATCGTCGGCACCTTCTTTGTCAAGGCCTCCGCAGGCATGAAAAACGTCATGCCCGCCCTGTACAAGGGTCTGGCCATTTCGGGTGTGCTGTCGCTCATCGCCTTTTACTTCGTCACGACCAGCATGTTTCCGCAGGGCCTGCAACTGGCCAGCGGCCGCAACGCCAGCGTGCTGGCGCTCTATGGCGCCTGTGTCGTCGGGCTGGTGCTGACTGCTGCGCTGGTCTGGATCACGGAGTACTACACCGGCACGCAATATGCGCCCGTCAAGCACGTGGCGCAGGCATCCACCACCGGCCATGGCACCAACGTGATTGCAGGCATTGGTGTGTCGATGAAATCCACTGCCTGGCCGGTGATCTTCGTCTGTATCGCCATTGCCGCATCGTACGCGCTGGCCGGCCTGTACGGCGTGGCCGTGGCGGCCATGGCCATGCTCTCGATGGCGGGCATCATCGTTGCGCTCGACGCCTATGGCCCCATCACCGACAACGCGGGCGGCATTGCCGAAATGGCCGAGCTGCCCAGCAGCGTGCGCGATGTCACCGATCCGCTGGATGCCGTGGGCAACACCACCAAGGCCGTGACCAAGGGCTACGCCATTGGCTCGGCCGGGCTGGCAGCGCTGGTGCTGTTTGCCGACTACACCCACAAGCTGGAAGCCTCCGGCCACGCCGTCAGCTTCGACCTGAGCGACCCGATGGTCATCATCGGCCTGTTCATCGGCGGTTTGATTCCCTACCTGTTTGGCGCCATGGCCATGGAAGCCGTCGGCCGCGCCGCAGGCGCAGTGGTGGAAGAAGTGCGCCGCCAGTTCCGCGAAATCACGGGCATCATGACGGGTGAAGCCAAGCCCGAATACGGCCGCGCGGTCGATATGCTCACGGGCGCCGCCATCAAGGAAATGATGCTGCCCAGCCTGTTGCCGGTGGTCGTTCCCATTCTGGTGGGCATGCTGCTGGGCCCCAAGGCGCTGGGCGGCCTGTTGATGGGCACCATCGTCACCGGCCTGTTCGTGGCCATCTCCATGTGCACCGGCGGCGGCGCCTGGGACAACGCCAAGAAATACATCGAAGACGGCCACCACGGCGGCAAAGGCAGTGACGCGCACAAGGCCGCGGTCACCGGCGACACCGTGGGCGACCCCTACAAGGACACCGCCGGCCCGGCCGTGAACCCGCTGATCAAGATCATCAACATCGTGGCCCTGCTGATCGTGCCACTGCTGCCCGGCGCCAACAAGCTGGCAGCCGCACCCACACCGGCAACTCCTCCAGCAGTGGTGGCTTCAGCGCCCGCAACCGCCAGCACCGCTGCATCTGCTGCATCTGCTGCAGAGATGGCGGATGGCGCGTCGGTGGTGGTAGAAAACGGCGTCGTGAAATTCTTCTTTGCCAGCGGCTCGTCCGAGGTCGCCGCACGCGGCCAGCAGGCCTTGGCAGACGTCGTCACCGGCCTGAAAGCCGGCGGCAAAAAAGCCGTCATCAGCGGCTACCACGAC
>JAGPIR010000022.1 GCA_018054915.1 Allobrachymonas sp. | reverse complement strand
AGTCCATGGCGGACAGACGCGCGCAGAGCATGCACGCACCGTGCTGCTGCAAGATGGTGATGACGCGCCTCAGCGCAGTTCAGACCGTGAGGTTGACCTGGCTTTGAGCGATATGGGCGCGGTTGATATGGCGCGAATTCAGGCAGCCCTGGATCGCATGGACGCCGGTGTTTATGGTGTTTGCGATGAATGCGGCGAAGAAATCGGGTTTGCCCGGTTGCAACTGGAGCCGCAGACTGCCCATTGCGTGCGTTGCAAGTCCCGTTGGGAGCAAGAGACCGGCAAGGCCGTCTCTCACCGCATGTAACCAGAACGCGCAGAACCAGAACCGTCCCTGCAAGCTGCGGCTGTTACAGCCTGTCTGAAAAGGCACATGTTGCCCGCCTGTGCATGTAAAGACCCCGCCCGGGCGTTTAGGGCGACGTGTGGCCGGACGATACGGGCGGAGTGCTGGTTGGGACTGCGCCAGGGGGCGGATGATTGCTGATGGCTGTGTTGCCCACAATTTCAAACACTTTGACGACTTTGACCACGCCGTTGACACCACTGGCTGCGGCGGCGGAACGGTCGCTTTCCTGCTGAGTGGCAATGCCCATAAGGTAGACAACGCCCTTTTCTGTGATGACCTTCACAGCGGTCGATTTCACATTTGAGCTGCCTACCAATACGGTCTTGACGCGTGCAGTAATCAGTGCATCGTTAGACGACTGCGGGACCATTGGTCCCACGGTGATTTCGTTGACGATGTAGCGGATGTTGGGCACGCTCTTCATGGAGGCTTCCACCAGGTCACGATCGGACTGCGCGGGCACCTGGCCAGTCAGCAGTGCGATGCGGTTGTAGCTGGTGACACTGACACGCCCGCGGTCCTGCAATGCAGTACGGATCCGGTTGTCGCCGCGCAGTTCAATTGCTTCATCATCAACCTGCGCGCCGGAGGTGCGCCGATCAGTTGCCAGCAACAGGCCGCCAACAACACCGCCGATGACCAGTGGCACGCATGCGCTCAGGCTGCCGGCCAGCATGCCAGACACGATTGCCGTGCGCAGCAAGGATCTCCAGCGAGAAAATGAAACGGCATGGCTGGATGAAGGCGCAAACCAAAGCATGGAAAAAACTCCTCAGAAAAGCGTTTCCCGGAATACCGGGTGTTGGCGCGTGACGTTGCCACCAACGACAGCGTGATCATACAGAGGCTGGCTGCTGGACACTGTATCAAGCTGCATCAAAAGCGGCAACAATCCAAGTCCATTGCCATGGCGGGCCGGGCTGGTCGCACGCCATCACGTCGAACCGGCAAGGCGGCATCTCGGGGAACCGCTGCAGAAACTGCTGTGCGGCATGGATGATGCGGCGCTGCTTGACACTGCCGATGCTGGCGGCAGCGCCTCCATGGCGGCTGTTTGCGCGCACGCGCACCTCGACAAACACCAGGGTGCCGTCGGCTGCGCGCATAATGGCGTCGATCTCCCCTCCGCCGCGGCCGGGCGTTTTGTAATTGCGTACCAGCAATTGCAGGCCTTGGCGCTGCAGCCAGGCAACAGCCGCCGCTTCGGCGGCGCTGCCATGCGCCGTGCGGCTGACCGGTCTTGGGCCTTCATCCCCGCCGCGACCAAGCGCGATGAATTTGTTGATGCGATGAAAGAAGTCCATTTGTGAACGCACCCTCCATGGCCGGCTTTGCCGGCGCATTGCAGGCAGCAACGGCGGTAGCAGGCGGCCAATCTTATCCTGAAGGCTGTCTTTATCTGGTGGCCACACCGATCGGCAACCTGGCCGACATCAGCCTGCGCGCCCTGCATGTCCTGCAAATGGCCGACGTGCTGGCCTGCGAAGACACGCGCCATACCCAGGCCCTGCTGCGCGCCTGGGGCATGCAGCGACCGGCCAGCCAGCTGCTGGCCGTGCATCAGCACAATGAACAGCAGGCGGCGCAAGCGGTGGTGCTGCGTTTGCAGTCGGGACAGCGCGTGGCGTATGTGAGCGATGCGGGCACGCCCGCCATCAGCGATCCCGGGGCCCGTCTGGTGCAGGCCGTGCAGCTCGCCGGGTTGCGCACGATGCCGATACCTGGGGCGAGCAGCGTGATCACGGCGCTCAGCGTCAGTGGTGCCGATACCGTGGAAAGGGGCAACGGTGTGGCCGGCGCCGATGGAGGGTGGCTGTTTGCCGGATTTTTGCCGTCCAAAGGGCGCGAACGCCAGCAGGCGCTTGCGGCATTGCTGGCGCAGCGCCGGGCCGTGGTGTTGTTGGAGGCGCCGCACCGCATAGGCGCCCTGTGCCAGGAGCTGGCGGCTTTCGGCCAGCGCCCGGTGACGCTGGCGCGGGAGCTCACCAAGCAATTCGAGAGTGTGCACACCCTGCCTGCCGACGGCCTTTCTGCCTGGCTGCAAGGGGCGCCTGAACGCAGTAAGGGCGAATTTGTGGTGGTGATTCACCCTCAGCCGCCCATGACAGCAGAGGCAGAGGCCTTTGATCCGCGAGAAGAAAAAATCTTGCGTCTGTTGCTGGCCGAAATGCCGGTGAAAACCGCAGTGAGGCTGGCTGCAGAGATCACGGATGCGCCGCGCAACCGGCTCTATGAACGCGCACTGTCCATCCAGCAGGACAAGGTCGGCGGATAAGGATGCGCTGTATTCCCGGCGTTGGCGTTAGCCAGGAAACGGCTGGGGATATTAGAGCCCCTGCTCAGCTGCCAGAGCCAGCAATCCGTCAAAAATCAGCGATTCCACCAGTTCGAATGGCGTGTCCATGTAGGGCGCCAGCTTCCATCCGGCACCGCCGGTCATCAGGCACATGGGCGGTTCGCCACAGTGCTCGCGCAGGTGGCGCACCATGCGCTGGACGGCGCCCGCCAGCGCATACGTGCCGCCGCTGGTCAGCGCATCGCTGGTGTTGGCGGGAAACGGCACCACCTGACCTGTTGGCAAGTGGTGCAGGCCGGCAGTACCGGCTTCGAGGGCGTGCAGCATCATGCCGTGTCCCGGCAGGATGAATCCTCCCAAAAATTTGCCTTGCGCGTCGATGGCTTCTATTGTTACTGCCGTGCCCACCATGACTACCACCAGCGGGCGCGAGGCTGCACCGGCTGTGGCCTGCAACATGTGCTGGCGTGCGCCGATCATGGCCACCCAACGGTCGACGCCCAGCCGCCCGGGGATGTCGTAACCGTTGATGAGTCCTGCGGTTTGGCTGCGCGGAACCACCCAGCGTGGCTGCAAATCCGGCCATAGTTCCAGCTGTTCTTCCACCCGGTGCCTGAGGACGTCCCCGGCAACTACACAGCCCAGCATGCTGGTCGGTTGGGGCAGGTCTTTCCAGGCCTTTTCGGACAGGCTGTCGATCTGTTCCAGAAATTCCGCGTCGTGCGCCAATAGACGTGCTCCGGGCCGCGCTTTTTCATAGCACGCCCATTTCAAGCGGGTGTTGCCGATATCGATGGCTAGAAAAGTCATGTTTTGGGCATCCTTGCCAAATACGGTTGGCACGGGAGGATGTTGCAGGAAATTTGCCATTATCGGCGCAGGCGGGCCAACTGTGGCCCGGTGCGGGCGTTCAAACGACAGCTCTTGGAAGGAGGGGTCGATAGACCGGGTCAGAACGCGGGGTGGGACAGAGATAAGGCACTATATATAGCGTTCTTTTTGTTATTTGATGATACATATAGCGTTTATATTTTTTCGATCGCGTATTTTTATGGGTATACTCGCAACCACTTTGGGTGCTTGGGTTGCATTCTGCAACCGAAGTTAAACGGGAAATCGGTGCGTCTATTTCAAGACCAAGCCGATGCTGCCCCCGCAACGGTAAGCAGGTGCGGACGCATTCGAATGCCACTGGGAACAACCACCTGGGAAGGCGATGCGTCAAGACCTGTAAGCCCGGATACCGGCCCGAAACGTCAGGACAAGTGCTGCGGGTGTGGCGGCGCTGGACTCCGGTTTCCGGCCAGCCTTCACCTCCAGCATCTTGATTGTGCAACGCAACAGCGGGGACGCTTGTTGTTCGGAGGCAGGTATGCAGACAAGTTTGGGCAAGATCAGCCATGTCATCAAGCGCGATGGCGCCGTTCGTGATTTTGATGCCGCAAAGATCACTCACGCCCTGGAGCGGGCCGGGCAGTCAACAGGAGAGCTGACGCTCAAGGCCGCGCGTGAAGTGACCGAGCGTGGGGTGCTGCCCCGGCTGGCTGCTTTGGGCGGCATCACTCCGCATATTGAACAGATCCAGGACGCCGTAGAGTGCGCGCTTTTTGACGCGGGCTACCGGGTGACCTTGCGCGCGTACATCGTGTACCGCGAGCAGCACCGCAAACTGCGTGAAACCCGCAAAACGCTGGTGGATGTCGAATCATCCATGAACGAGTACCTGCAGCAAACCGATTGGCGGGTGAACGCCAATGCCAACCAGGGCTATTCGCTGGGCGGCCTGATTCTCAACGTCTCGGGCAAAGTGGTCGCCAACTACTGGCTGAGCCACGTGTACGCTCCGGCAATCGGCCGCGCCCACCGCGAGGCCGATATCCACATTCACGATCTGGACATGCTCAGCGGCTATTGCGCCGGCTGGTCCTTGCGCACCCTGCTGAGCGAAGGGCTCAATGGCGTAACGGGCAAGGTCGAAGCAGGCCCGCCCAAGCGCCTGTCCAGCGCGGTCGGGCAGATCGTGAATTTCCTGGGCACCATGCAGAACGAATGGGCCGGGGCCCAGGCCTTCAGCTCTTTCGATACCTATCTGGCGCCTTATGTGCGCAAAGACCAGCTGGGGTATGAGGCGGTGCGCCAGTGCATGCAGGAGCTGGTCTACAACCTGAACGTGCCCTCGCGCTGGGGCACGCAGACACCCTTTACCAATTTGACGTTCGACTGGGTGTGCCCCGAAGACCTGCGCGACCAAGTGCCGGTGATCGGCGGGCAGGAAATGCCTTTTGCCTATGGCGAGTTGCAGACCGAAATGGATCTGATCAACAGGGCCTACATCGATGTGATGGCCAGCGGCGATGCCAAGGGACGGGTATTTACTTTCCCCATTCCCACCTACAACATCACGCCGGACTTTGATTGGAGCAGCCCGAATGCCCTGGCCCTTTTCGACATGACGGCCCGTTACGGCCTGCCGTATTTCCAGAACTTCATCAACTCCGAGCTCAAGCCCAACCAGATTCGTTCCATGTGCTGCCGCCTGCAGCTCGATTTGCGCGAACTGCTCAAGCGCGGCAACGGCCTTTTTGGATCGGCCGAGCAAACGGGATCGCTGGGTGTGGTAACCGTCAACTGCGCGCGGCTGGGCTTCGTTTTTGCCGGCGATGAGGCCGGGCTGCTTGCCCGTTTGGACGATTTGCTGGAACTTGCCCGCCAGAGCCTGGAAGTCAAGCGCAAGGTGATTCAGCGGCTGATGGACCAGGGGCTTTTTCCATACACCAAGCGCTACCTCGGCACGCTGCGCAACCATTTCTCGACGATCGGCGTCAATGGCATCAACGAAATGATCCGCAACTTCACCGGCGATCAGCATGACATCGCCTCGCAGTGGGGGCATGATTTTGCGTCTCGCCTGCTGGACCATGTGCGTGCGCGGATGGTGCAGTTCCAGGAAGAAACGGGGCACCTCTACAACCTGGAGGCTACCCCCGCCGAAGGCACGACGTACCGTTTTGCCAAGGAAGACAAGAAGCGCTTCCCGGCCATCTTGCAAGCCGGCACCGAGCAGAATCCTTATTACACCAACTCGTCGCAGCTTCCCGTGGGGTTCACGGACGATCCGTTCGAAGCGCTGGAATGCCAGGATGATCTCCAGCGCAAATACACGGGCGGTACGGTTCTGCACCTTTACATGAATGAGCGCATTTCCAGCGCGCAGGCTTGCAGCGACCTGGTCAAACGGGCCCTGACGCGGTTTCGCCTGCCTTACATTACCGTCACCCCGACATTTTCGATTTGCCCCAAGCACGGCTATTTGCCGGGCCACCATGCGTTTTGTCCGCGTTGCGATGACGAGATCATTGCGCGCAAGCGCGCAGCGGCAATGGCTTGATGCAGCCGTTTTACCGTTTGATTTTCAAGGAGAGAAAAAAATGAACCCATCCTGTGCGACCCAAACCGCCAACCATCCAATCGCAGAGGTGACCCTGAGCGATGCGGAGCGCCAGCCTTGTGAAGTCTGGACCCGCGTCATGGGATACCACCGTCCGCTTGCCTCGTTCAATATCGGCAAAAAAGGGGAGTACGCCCAACGCAAGCACTTTACGGAAGCGGCCGCTCACACGTGCCGATGATCCCTGCGGAGAAACTGGAGCTGCCGCTGGTGCGGCTGCCTCCGCAGCAAGGGCCGGCAGCGCCGGCGGCGCGAGAGCTGCACGTGGCGGGCGTCACGCCTTTCACGACTATCGATTTTCCCGGTCGGTTGAGCGCCGTCGTTTTTGTACAAGGGTGCCCTTGGCGCTGCCATTATTGCCACAACCCGCATATTCAGACGCGTACGTCTGCGCCGGCCCAGGCTTGGCCGGACACACTGGCCTGGCTTGCGCGCCGGACGGGATTGATCGACGCGGTAGTTTTCAGCGGCGGTGAGCCAACGGTCGATTCGGCACTGCCAGAGGCCATGCGGGCGGTGCGCGCCCTAGGTTTTGCGGTGGGCCTGCATACCGCAGGCATATACCCGCAGCGGCTGCACCAGGTGCTTCCGCTGGTCGATTGGGTAGGCTTCGACGTCAAGGCTCCGCTGGATGATGCCCAGGCATACTCCCGCATCACCGCTCGTTCGAACGCGTGCGGACAAGTGGCCCGGTCGCTGGAATATATGCTGGCGGCAGGCGTTGCCTATGAGGTGCGCACCACCATACACCCTGACTGGCTGGGAGAAGAAGATCTTGCACGCTTGGCGGCAGGGCTGGAGCGTTCCGGGGTGTCGCGCTGGGTGTTGCAGAAGGCGCGCCCGGTGGGGGGTCAGAGGCTTGCAGCGGCAGAAAATTTTCCATGCAAACCGCTGCTGGATGATTGGCAGCGCCGCTTCACCGCGTTTGAGGTGCGAAGTGATGTCTGAGGCAAGAACGGGCCTTGTTAACAACGATCACTCGCTGCCATGCCCATGTATACATGCCGTGCCAGAAATTCTGGGGAAGGTGGCCAAGACATAGCAAGCAATTGGGGGGGGGCATACCTCAGCGAGGCATTGCGTACGTCGATATTGGCTGTGGCGCCCGTTGTCAAAATGCCAGTAAAGGCCAGTAAAGACTAGAACGGAATATCGTCGTCGATGTCGGCGAAGCCGCCGTCGGCCGGCGCGGGCGCTGACGGTGCGTTGCGGGATGGAGCCGGTGCAGCAGCGCGTGGGGCATAATTGCCGCCGCCTGCGCCAAAGCCGTCGTCTTCCGCGCCGGGGCCGCCCATGCCTTCGCGCCGTCCCAGCATTTGCATCTGGTCCACGCGGATTTCGGTGCTGTAACGATCCTGCCCTGATGCCTGATCTTGCCATTTGCGCGTGCGGATGCTTCCTTCGACGTAGATTTGCGAGCCTTTGCGCAGGTACTGACCGGCAATTTCGGCCAGGCGGCCGCTAAACACCAGACGGTGCCATTCGGTGTGTTCCCTGGCTTCGCCTGTTTGTTTGTCCTTCCATTTGTCGGTGGTTGCCAGCGACACATTGGCGACCTGGTCGCCGTTGGGAAAGGCGCGCATTTCGGGGTCTCGGCCGAGGTTGCCGACGAGGATGACTTTGTTCACAGAGGCCATGTGGATACGCTTTCACGGGAAAAGAAAAGGACTGGTGTTTGTGCATCCGGGTCACAGCAACCCTGTAACTGATGTTCATGCCACAACCAGACTCGGAGCGATTTTCACATACTTCGGTTCTTACGGAGAGGTAACCATGCGGCGACGGCTGGATTGTCACGCCAGCGCCGCTGTGACCGGGGTGGATGTGCAGCACGCTGGACGGATTGCGCAAGGGTTTGTCAGGGCTTATGCCTATCTGCCATGCAAGCGCAGCGTCAGGCAATCGCGATCCTGCATGGTATTCTCCCAAACAATAATCCCTGTTTGAGGAGCATTCTTCCATGAAACTGATCCTGCTGGGCGCCCCCGGCGCCGGAAAAGGCACGCAGGCTGCCTTTGTCTGCCAGAAATACGGCATTCCGCAAATTTCCACAGGCGATATGTTGCGCGCGGCCGTCAAGGCCGGGACGCCGCTGGGCCTGCAGGCCAAGGCTGTCATGGAGTCGGGCGGCTTGGTCAGCGACGATCTCATCATCAACCTGGTCAAGGAGCGCATCGCCCAGCCAGACTGCGCCAACGGTTTCCTGTTCGACGGTTTTCCGCGCACCATCCCGCAGGCCGACGCGATGAAGGTCGCGGGCGTCAAGCTCGACTATGTGCTGGAAATCGACGTGCCGTTCGATGCCATCATCGAGCGCATGAGCGGCCGCCGCTCGCACCCCGCTTCGGGCCGCACCTACCACGTCAAGTTCAACCCGCCCAAGGTGGAAGGCCAGGACGACGTGACCGGCGAGCCTCTGATCCAGCGCGACGACGACAAGAAAGAAACCGTCAAGAAGCGCCTGGAGGTCTACAGCGCCCAGACCCGCCCGCTGGTGGACTACTACAGCAACTGGGCCAAGGCCGACCCGGATGGCGCGCCCAAGTACCGCGCCATCAGCGGTATCGGCACGGTGGAAGAGATCACCGCGCGCGCGCTGAAAGCGCTTGAAGCGCAATGAACCCTGCGCCGTTCGCTGCATGCGAATGGCATCGTGCGGTGCCGGAAGGCATCTGCCAAAAAGACATTCCCGCGGACGGTAAAACGGTAGCGAAAACGCGTGTTTATTTAATAGAATGACGACAGCGTTTCTTGCATCTGGCGGTTTGAACGGATGCAAGTGTTTCGGGTTATGTTCTTAATGATTGTGAGCGTTGTATGCATCTTTATGTTGATTCCCGTTATATTTCGCCGTATGCCATGTTCGTGTTTGTGACCTTGCACGAAAAAAACAAGGCGAATTTTTTTGACATCACCACCATTGATCTGGAAAAAGGCGAACAGAAGCAAGGTGAATTCGCCAAGCTGTCGATGACGCAGCGGGTGCCAATGTACGAGGAAGATGGCTTTGCGTTGACCGAGTCCACGGCGATTCTTGAGTACCTCGAAGAGAAACACGATGCGCGCCAGGCCTACCCCTTGAATCGTGAGGAGCGCGCACGCGCCCGTCAGTTGCAGGGGTGGTTCCGCACCGATCTGCAAGCGTTGCGCAAGGAGCGTCCTACCACCGGCGTTTTCTACAAACTGCAAGAGAAGCCAGCGCCGCTGTCGCCTGAGGCACAAGCCGATGCCGACCAACTCTTTGCCGTGGCCAATACTCTGCTGGTGCCTGGCGAGCAGTTTCTGTTCGGCAAGCAGTGGGGCGTTCTGGATGTGGAACTGGCCCTGATGTTGCAGCGTCTCATCAAGGCGGGTGATCCGGTGCCGGAGAATCTGGTGCAATATGCCAATTTCCAGTGGCAGCGCCCCAGCGTGCAGTGGTGGGTCAAGAAGAACCGTCCTCCGCTGTAAATAGGCATCCTTAGGCATCTGAAAACGCGCGTTAGGCGCGTTTTTCATTTTTTGGCGGGGATGATGCCCCGGCCAGGGGTCTCTTGCCATGTACCTCTGTTGGAGGCTGGCCCTTCGGTTCAGGGAGCGGACCCTGAACCGAAGACCGCGCGCATTCAAGCCAGCAGCGCGTTGACCCGGCGCACGTAGATCGCCGGGTCGTCGGGCAGTCCGCCCTCGGCCAGCAGCGCCTGGTCGAACACGATGTGGGCCAAGTCTGCAAAGCGTGCCTCATCATTCTGCGCGGCTCGCAGCCGGGCAATCAGCGGGTGCTGCAGGTTGATTTCGAGCACGGGCTTGACGTCGGGCACGGGCTGGCCGGCTTGCTTGAGCAGGCGTGCCAGTTGCGTGCTCATGCCGTGCTCTTGCGAAACCAGACAGGCTGCAGAGTCCACCAGCCGGGTGGTGACGCGCACGTCTTCGGCCTTGTCTTGGAGTACGTGCTTGAGCGCGTCGAGCAGCGGCTTGGCGCCCTCTTGCGCGGCTTCTACCGCTTGCTTTTCTTCCTCGTCCTGCAGCTTGCCCAGATCGACCGCGCCCTTGGCCACGCTTTGCAGTGAGGTGCCGTCAAATTCGTGCAGGAAGCCCAGCGCCCATTCGTCCACGCGGTCGGCCATGAGCAGCACTTCGATGCCTTTTTTGCGGAATAGTTCGAGTTGCGGGCTGTTGCGGGCGGCGGCCAGGGTGTCGGCGGTGATGTAGTAGATGGCTTCCTGGCCTTCTTTCATGCGCGCCTTGTAGCTTGACAGGCTCACGCTGGCGCTATCGGTGGTGGTGCTGGCAAAACGCAGCAGTTTGGCGATGCGTTCGCGGTTGCTTGGGTCTTCGCCCAGCCCTTCCTTGAGCACGGAGCCAAATTCGGCGTAAAAGCGCGCGAATGTGCCAGTCTTGGACTCGGCGTCCTTTTGTTCGTCATCTGCCGGTGCAGCAGTTGTTTCGGCTTCCGTGCCGCTGGCGGTGGCTGCTTTGGCCATGTCCTCGATCATCGAAAGCACCCGGCGGGTGTTGCCTTCGCGGATGGTCTTCACGTCGCGGCTTTCCTGTAGCAGTTCGCGGCTGACGTTGAGCGGCAGGTCGGATGCATCGATCACCCCCTTGACGAAGCGCAGGTACTGCGGCAACAGGGCCTCGGCATCGTCTATGATGAACACGCGCTTGACATAGAGCTTGAGGCCGTGCTTGTGGTCGCGCTGGTACAGATCAAATGGTGCCTTGGACGGCACGTACAGCAGTTGTGTGTATTCGGTGTTGCCCTCGACCTTGTTGTGGCTCCAGGCTAACGGATCGGCGTAATCGTGCGCCAGCTCCTGATAAAACGTCTTATATTGCTCAGGGGTTATGTCCTTCTTGGGCCGTGTCCACAAGGCGCTGGCCTCGTTGACCTGCTCCCATTCGCCCGTTTGCACCATTTCACCCGGCTGGCCGTTTTCAGCCTCTTTCCATTCTTCCTTGGGCATGAGGATGGGCAGGCTGATGTGGTCGGAATACTGACCGACGATGCCCTTGAGTTTGTAACCGTTGAGGTAATCGTGCTTGTCATCGCGCAGATGCAGCGTGATGCTGGTGCCGCGTTGTGTCCGGGTAATGGTTTCTGTCTTGAAATCACCGGAGCCGCCACTGATCCAGCGCACGCCCTGCTCGGGTGGCAGACCGGCGCGGCGCGATTCGACCGTAATTTTGTCGGCCACGATGAAGCCTGAATAGAACCCTACGCCAAACTGGCCGATCAACTGGGCATCGGCTTTTTGGTCGCCGGTAAGCCTGTTCATAAAGTCCTTGGTACCGCTCTTGGCGATGGTGCCCAGGTG
>JAGPIR010000001.1 GCA_018054915.1 Allobrachymonas sp. | reverse complement strand
TGTCCGCGCCGGGACAATAATCTGCTCCTTATTACAGACCATGCCCTTTTTTCGGAGGGAAAGGATTGCTTGGCCACTGTCAGTGAGTCATGGAGCAGAACGTCGCAGTCCCGAATCTGACCAAGCATGCGGCCCAGTGCCTGCAAATCCTTCATGATCCTGCCCCAGTGTGCGTCGGTTGGCAGACGTGAAAACGTTCTGTCTGCCGAGCGCATGCGGCGGATGGCAACTCGCGCTTGGTGCACAAATTCCACGTCATCCCCGTGGCCGATTTCCATCAGGTTGTACTCTAAGTGCCGCAGACATTCCAGCATCACGGTCTGCCGGGCCCGCCAGGGGGACATGCTGGCGTGCAATTCCGGGATGCGTGCCTCCTCTGGTGTTGCAGCGGTCCGTGTAAAGAGGCGGTACCCGCGCTCCGCCTTGCTGCGCAGTTGAGGAAACAGTGCAAAATGTTCTGCAAGTGTTTGCGCGACAGCAAATACCGCTTCGATCGGTCCTGACTTGAGTTCACATTCGATTTCACTGACCACAAGGGAGTTTCCTTGGCATTCCACCACCCCGATATCCAGGGCCAGCTCCACCAGGCCGTCTTTTTTGTATGGAATCTGCCAGAGCGTCCGGAGGATACGTGTGGCAAACACGGGCTGCAATAGTGGCGCAATTTTCGGGCTTGTCAGGAAGTCCCGGGTGGAAGGGTGGCTGATGCGATGCAGTTCTAGCGCCTGGTTTTTCGTGGCATGTTCGAATTCGAGCCGGGTGTGGAGCGCACCTTCTCCCGGCCGTCCAAGTTTGACTGCTTGGACCCAATATCCATCCTGTTTACGCAGGCGCAACCCCATGCGATGCCTGGCCAAATCCAATGCAGGCGTATCGTAATAAATGCCGTATAACTCCTGTTCTTCGGGCCGAGAAGCCGCAGGAAACAGCACAGATATCTGTTTGATCAAAGCTCCTTGCTGCTTGGGAAGAACACACAGGCACAGTTCGATTTCAGTATTCATGTTCAGTATTGATGGGGAGAGCGGGCGATTGGGCCTGTCATTTCGCCTTGTTGCGAGCCGGTGATTCCAAGCTGGGAAAAAGGTCTCGACGGCATGTGACATGCAATACCGTTGTTTCGTACGGTTTTACCTGGTGGCCGCATGCAAAGAAAACATGCGTTGATGCTATTCACCGAACCTGTCTTTTCGGGGCCAGCAGCATTGATCCACCTTGCGCCGGGTCGACGATGACCATCCAACTATTCTCTTATGCTTGCATACATTGCATAAATTGGCAAGGCACGTCAGCATCTGGGCGATAGATTAAAGAAAAGTAGTTCAAAAGTGCAAAAATCACTCTTGCAGGACGCAATATTCGATGCCGAATTGAGTCGGCGCATCCTTGCATTTCTCCATATAAACCCTAAAATAACAATGCGCGGTGTGTAGTTTTTGTTTTTCGCGCTAAACACAATTCAAGGAAGGGAGAAAAAATGTTCAAGCATATTATTCTTGCTACTGATGGCTCACCCAGTGCAGCCAAGGCCAGCCAGACTGCGATTGACCTGGCCCGCGTGCATGGCGCCAAAATCACTGCAGCATTTGTGATCGATCCCTATCCTTACATGTCGTTGGGAGAAGACAGCGGCGAAGCCTTTCAAGCTTACATGAACGCTGCACACGCCACTTCGTTGAAAGTGACAGGCGAACTGGAGCAAAAAGCCAAACAGGCTGGTGTACAGCTTGAAAAAAGCGTGATTGAAGGGGATGATGTCGCTACCGCCATCACCACGCTCGCAGAGCAACAAGGGGGCGATCTTCTGGTGCTAGGCTCGCATGGCCGCACGGGCATTGAAAGGTTCATTCTGGGCAGTGTGGCCGGCAAGGTTCTGTCACTGTCAAAAGTACCTGTGCTAATTGCCCGTTAAATCAAGTGAGCGGATTGCCAGGCTGGGTTGTACAGGTTTATTCCTGCCGGAGCAGGGCTAGCATGCCCGCTTCATCCAGCACTGGCACACCCAGTTCGCGGGCCTTTTCCAGTTTGTTGCCGGCGTCTGTACCGGCAACAACATAGTCGGTTTTTTTGCTGACACTGCCGGTCACTTTGACACCAACTGCTTCAAGAAGAGCTGCAGCTTTTTCTCGGCTCAGGCTGGGGAGGGTGCCGGTCAATACAAATATTTTTCCTGAAAGGTGTGTGGTCGAATACTGGGGAGTACCTTTGTGTTCTGGCCAGTGAACGCCTGCAATACGCAGCTGAGCCACTACTTCGCGGTTGTGAGGCTCACCAAAAAAATGTCGGAGGCTTTGTGCGACGACCGGACCGACATCGCTGACCTGCGTCAGGGCAGCGTCATCGGCACCTATAAGTGCATCAAGCGTACCGAAATGACGCGCCAACTCTTTGGCTGTGGTCTCTCCCACATGGCGAATGCCCAAGCCGAAAATGAAACGCGCCAATGTCGTACTTTTACTTTTTTCCAGTCCATCCAAGAGATTGGATGCCGATTTTTCCGCCATGCGCTCCAGCGCAGACAATTGCGTCAGCGTTAGCCGGTAGAGATCGGGTAAGGTAGAAACCAACCCTTGATCGACCAGTTGGTCAACCAGTTTCTCACCCAAGTTCTCGATGTCCAGCGCCCTGCGCTGAGCATAATGCAGAATAGCCTGTTTGCGCTGTGCCGCACAGAACAGGCCGGCAGTGCACCGGGTATCCACTTCACCGTCAAGCCGCTCGACGTCGCTTCCACAAACCGGACAGGTCGTTGGCATGGTGAAAGGCTCTGTGCCCCGCGGACGGCGATCCATCACCACTGAAACCACTTCGGGGATGACATCGCCCGCACGCCGTACAACAACCGCATCTCCCACGCGCACATCCTTGCGTCGGACCTCATCTTCGTTGTGAAGCGTGGCGTTGGTGACTGTTACGCCACCAACAAAAACCGGTGCAAGCTTGGCTACCGGTGTGAGCTTGCCGGTGCGACCGACCTGTATATCAATAGCCTGAACGACTGTCATTTCCTCCTGTGCAGGAAATTTGTGCGCAACCGCCCAGCGCGGTTCGCGACTGACAAAACCCAGTTGCCGTTGCCAGTCGAGGCGATTGACTTTGTAAACCACACCATCGATATCGAACGGAAGACTTTCGCGTAAGGCAGCGATTTTCTGGTGAAAAGCGACCAGTTCTTCTGCTCCTTCTGCCACGGCGCGATGTTCAGATACCGGCAGGCCAAATACCTGTAGTGCATCAAGCATGACACTTTGGGTGTCGGGCTGGTCAGGCCAATTCCGGGTCTCTCCTGTGCCGTAGGCAAAGAAACTCAACGGGCGCTGTTTGGCAATGCCCGGGTCAAGCTGACGCAAGGCGCCGGCTGCTGCGTTACGCGGATTGACAAAGATTTTTTCGTTTTTCTGACCCTGAGCGATTTTCTGGCGCTGTTGTTCGTTAAGAGCTTCAAAATCGTCTCGCCGCATATAGACTTCGCCGCGGATTTCCAGAACGGAAGGGGGCTGTGTTGCGTGTAACCGCAAGGGAATTTGCCCGATGGTGCGAATGTTCTGTGTGACCTCTTCGCCCGTTTCTCCGTCGCCACGCGTGGCTGCTTGGACGAGCACACCGTCCACATAGCGGAGTGTTACGGCCAATCCATCAAATTTCAGTTCAGCCTGGTATTGCACAGGTGGCTCACCCGGTTCCAGCCCCAGTTCTTTTCGAATACGCTGATCAAACACGTACGCGCCGCTTTCTCCATGATCGGTTTCAGTGCGAATGGAAAGCATCGGCACAGCATGATGAACCGGTACAAAACCGTCCAGGACCTGGCCAATGACGCGTTGTGTGGGTGAATCGGGGGTTCGCAAGACGGGGAATGCCGCTTCAAGAGCCTGCAATTCGGTAAACAGCCGGTCATATTCAGCGTCTGGAATTTGGGGTGCATCCAGCACGTAATACAAGTGCGCGTGGCGCTGTAGTTGTAGCCGCAAGGTTGCAGCGCGCTCGACCTGCGCTGGCGTTGGCGTTGGCGCGGCATGGCCTTTCGGGATATCAGGAAACAGATCAAAAGTGGTGGGCATGCCAGACTAGGTTTAGAGTGAACAGAAATACCAATTGATACATGGGGGTGGTACGCATACCAAAGCATGCAATGGCTGCGTGACAGCATCTTTGGGGCATCGCATCTGGTGTAGAAATTGTAGACGGCCCCTGCAAACACCAGGAATCAACAGGCAGGTGGCGGCATAATCACTCTCCATGCCTGATTCTCGACACCCCTCATCTGCTGCTCAACGCATGGTTTATGGTTTTCATGCCGTAGGCGTGCATCTCAAGACTGCCCCGTTGGCGATACAGGAAGTCTGGTTTGACCCCACTCGGCGTGATGCACGCATGCGCCAGTTTCTGCAACGCGCGCAAGAAGCCGGGGTGCGCCTGACGGAAGCCGATAGCCTGCGCCTCTCACGCCTGGCTGGCAACGCCAATCACCAGGGGGTGGTCGCCCGTGTGACGGCGCAGCCGCGCACGCATTCCTTGGATGATCTGCTCGATACGCTGCAGGAGCCGCCGCTGCTTTTGGTACTCGATGGCATTACCGATCCGCACAATCTGGGCGCCTGCCTGCGGGTGGCTGACGGGGCAGGGGTGCATGCCGTCATTGCACCCAAGGATCACGCGGCGGGCATCAATGCCACGGTGGCCAAAGTGGCCAGCGGAGCCGCCGAAACCATGCCGTATTTTATGGTCACCAATTTGGCCCGCACCTTGAATGAGCTTAAGGAACGTAATATCTGGGTGATTGGCACCAGCGGCGATGCTCCTCAGACCATCTACCAGGCTGACCTTCGCGGGCCGCTGGCGCTGGTTTTGGGCGCTGAAGGACAGGGCATGCGTCAGCTGACGCGCAAAACCTGCGATGCGCTGGTTTCCATTCCCATGCGTGGCGGTGTGGAAAGTCTCAACGTTTCTGTCGCCAGTGGCGTTTGCCTGTACGAAGCGGTGCGACAGCGTGGCTAGCAGGCCTGTATTTTTGCGTGTGTTCGAACGAACGGAGGTGTGCCTCCTGCCTTCATAATGCAAATGGTTAAACACGCATTCATCCAACACCATGCCTTATTCCACCAGGGCCTTTGACGCCCCGAAAGCCTATGACATCGCCAAAGCGATGATGGAAGGGTTTGATCGGCACTATCGTTTATTCCGTGCCGAATCGGCCCGCGCCAAGCATCGTTTTGAAACCCAGGACTGGCATGGGCAGCAACATGGGCAGCGGGAGCGCATCGAGTTTTATGACCTGCGCGTGCGCGAATGCGAGCGCAGGCTGGAGCGCGAATTCCAGGCAGGCAGCCTGCCGATGGAGGTGTGGCATCAGGCCAAATTGTTTTATATCGGTCTGCTGGTCGATCATTTGCAGCCGGAACTGGCCGAAACTTTTTTCAATTCGGTGACCACC
Source organism: Allobrachymonas sp. (assembly GCA_018054915.1). Classification (GTDB taxonomy): domain Bacteria; phylum Pseudomonadota; class Gammaproteobacteria; order Burkholderiales; family Burkholderiaceae_C; genus Brachymonas. The sequence continues at coordinate 27,328 of JAGPIR010000001.1, read as the reverse complement.
TCGATTCTTCACCGCCACTATTACTACAACGATTTTATTTTTGTACGGCCTGCCATCAGTACGGAATACATCGAGATCCGACAAGATGTTCAGACATCCTATCGTTCGTACTATCCAAGTTCGGCCAATCTGAATGCAATGTTCGCAGCCATGATCGAGGACTACGGACTGCGGGTGAAGTTTGCCGATTTTGAGCGAGACCTCGATCGGGTGGTGCAGGTCTTGCGGCAACAGATCGGGGAAAGCCGCTTGCGCGCCAATTTTCAGGTGCAGGTGCTCTCCAGCCTGTTCTACCGGAACAAGGCCGCCTATGTGGTTGGCAAGATCATCAACAGTTTCCGCGAGACCCCGTTTGCGCTGCCTTTGCTGTTCAACAGCAAGGGCGAAATATATATCGATGCCGTACTGCAGGGCGAAGCCGACTTGCAGGCGCTGTTCAGTTTTGCGCGGGCGTATTTTCTGGTGGACATGGAAATTCCGTCAGCTTATGTGCAATTCCTGCGTAGCTTGATGCCGCGCAAGCCACGCGCGGAAATCTACAACGCCCTGGGGCTGGCCAAGCAGGGCAAAACATTGTTTTTCCGGGATTTCCTCTTTCATTTGCGGCACAGTTACGACAAGTTGCGCATCGCCCCGGGCATCAAGGGCATGGTAATGCTGGTGTTTGACTTGCCTTCATTTCCCTATGTGTTCAAGCTGATCAAGGATTTTTATCCGCCCCAGAAGGACACCACACGCGAGCAGATACGGGCCAAATACCAACTGGTGCGCCAGCACGACCGCGTCGGGCGCATGGCAGACACGATGGAATACCGTGAAGTGGCCTTTCCGCTGGAGCGTTTCGAGCCCGAATTGCTCGAGGAAATCAAGAAATATGCGCCCAGTCAGATTGAAATTTCGGACCGCAACGGTGATGGCGTTCAAGAGGTGGTGATCAAGCATCTGTACATCGAGCGACGGATGATTCCGCTTAACATCTACCTGCAGGAAGCCTTTGATCTGGGATTGGATAACCCCCGGGCTCGCAAACAGATCGAGCATGCAGTGATCGAATATGGCAATGCCATCAAGGATCTGGTGGCTGCCAATATCTTTCCGGGCGACATGCTCTGGAAGAATTTCGGCATCACCCGTCAAGGCAAAGTCGTTTTTTACGATTACGATGAAATCGAGTACATCACCGACTGCAATTTCCGCAAGGTTCCTCCCCCACGCAATGAAGAAGATGAATTCAGTGGCGAGGTTTGGTACAGCGTCGGTCCCAGGGACGTTTTCCCGGAAACCTTCGGACCGTTCCTGTTGGGTAATGCGTTCGTGCGGGAAGTGTTCATGCAGCATCATGGTGATTTACTGGAGCCCGATTTCTGGCTCACGCACAAGAAGCGCATCCAGCGCGGCGAAGTTTTGGACGTTTTTCCCTACGACCAGGGCAGGCGTTTTCATAGTCGCAGCAATGCATCGCATGCTGCTGCCAGCAGACCGCCAGCCAGTAATCTGTTCAACGATGAAATCTGATGCAAGCAGTATGCAAAACTGATTTGCGGGCCGACACGCAGCCGTGTCCCTGTGGACGCAGCGGATCTGCAAGCAAAGGACGCAGCCGTGCGGTGACTTTTGGCGAATGCTGTGGCCCCTTGTTGCAGGGCAAGCAATTCGCTGTGGATGCCGAAGCGCTGATGCGTTCGCGCTATACCGCCTATGTGCTGGGCGATGCGGCATACCTTCGCCGCAGTTGGCATCCCGATACCTGCCCGGCGGATCTGTCGCTGGATGCGGGCGTGCAATGGCTGGGCCTGAAAATCGAGCGGCACACACGCATCAGCTCCACGCATGCCGAGGTGGTGTTCATTGCGCGTTATCGCCTGGATGGCCGGGTGCATCGATTGGCCGAGCACAGCCGTTTCGTACTGGAACAGGGGCGCTGGCTGTACCGCGAGGCGCAGGTATGAGTACACCCCAGGCCGTACTATTTGATTGCGATGGCGTGCTGGTGGACAGTGAGCCGCTGACCATGCGGGTGCTGCGCGACTTGCTGTCTGCGCGGGGATGGGACATGCCATTGACGGAGTGCATGCGTCGTTTCGTCGGCAAGGCCACTCGTGATGAGGCGACCCTGATCGAGGCGCGCACCGGACAGCCCTTGACGCAAGCCTGGCTGGACTATTTCTGGGCTGAACGGGACAAGGTATTGCGCAACTGTTTGCAAAGCGTACCAGGAGCCGCCGCCGTGGTGGCGCACGCACATGCCTTGACAGACGGGCGGATTGCCTGCGTTTCCGGCGCAGATCGTGCCAAGGTTTGCATGCAGCTTGAAAAAACCGGACTGCAGCAGTGGTTTGACACGCGCATTTTCAGCGGGCATGAAATGCCGCACAACAAACCGGCGCCAGACGTCTACCTGGCAGCTATGCATACCTTACAGGTTAAGCCGCTATCGTGCTTCGTCATTGAAGATACCGTCACAGGTGTGTGCGCTGGTATGGCAGCAGGCGCGACGGTAATTGGTCTGTGTCTGCCAGGCAACCCAGTTGTTACCGGGGCAGATTTGCAGGCGGCCGGCGCAAGTGTTGTGGTGCATGGGCTGCACGAAATACCGGAAATCCTGTCTGGTGCATCACAGCAAGCCACGCAAACCCGGCAATTACCGCAAAGGCCGTATTCTGCGGGTCGGTTCAGCCGTTGATTTCGAGCTCTTTGAGTTGTTCGGCCTCGCGTGCGTGGCGCAATGCCCGCAGGACTTCCCCTAGATCGCCTTCCATAACCCGGTCAAGCTTGTACAGCGTCAGGTTGATCCGGTGGTCGGTCAGACGTCCTTGCGGAAAATTGTAGGTGCGGATGCGATCTGAGCGGTCGCCGGACCCGACCAGTCCCTTGCGGGTGGCGGCCTCTTTCGCAGCCTTTTCGCTGCGGTCTTTTTCCTGGATGCGTGCCTGCAGCACCTGCAGGGCCTTGGCCTTGTTGCTGTGCTGGCTGCGTCCGTCCTGGCATTCGGCGACGATGCCGGTGGGCAGGTGCACGATGCGCACGGCTGAATCGGTCTTGTTGATATGCTGGCCGCCCGCGCCGCTGGCGCGGAAGGTGTCGATGCGCAAATCGGCCGGATTGAGTGTGATGGCCTGGGTCGCATCCGGTTCGGGCATCACCGCCACGGTGCAGGCGCTGGTGTGCACGCGGCCCTGCGCTTCGGTTGCGGGAACGCGCTGCACACGGTGCCCGCCGGACTCGAACATCAGCGTGCCGTATACCCCGGTGTGGGTGTCGGTGCTGTCCGGTCCTTCGATGCGCAGCACGATTTCCTTGTAGCCACCCAGTTCGGCCGGACTTTCGCTCAAGGTCTCCACGCGCCAGCCTTGGGCTTCGGCATACCGTGTGTACATGCGAGCCAAATCACCTGCAAACAGTGCCGATTCATCGCCACCCGTGCCAGCGCGGATTTCCACAAATGCGGGACGTGTTTCGTCCGGATCTTTGGGCAGCAGCAGGCGCTGCAGTTCGTCTTCCAGTTTTGTCAGCTCCTCCTCGCCACCGATGATTTCTTCCTGTGCCATGTCCGTCATGTCGGGGTCGGCCAGCATGTCACGTGCGCCAGCAATGTCGCGTTCCACCTGCTGGTAGCGCTGCCAGCGTCCAGCAATCTGGGTCACATCATTGTGTTCGCGCGACAGGGCCATAAACTTGTCCATGTCCTGCATGATGTCCTCCCGGCTGAGCAGAAAGTCCAGTTCGTGCAGGCGGTCGGCGTAACGGACGAGTTGGGTGCGGAGGAAAGGCTTCATGGAAAAAAGGCAATGGACGGCTTAGGAGGGGTGCAGAAAGACAAGATTAGCTGGGTACGGCGCCAATCGGGACGCCGTTGGCGCAATAGGCCAGTGAGGGGTGCAGTTTTTTTGCAAGCATGCAGGCTGGAAGCAGGAACAAACACTGTTTCCAAACCGGGGCGCAGACACAAAAGCAGCTGTGACACGCCCTAGCTCCGATTACGACGTAGATAGATTCGCTGCAACATCCGGGCTATTTGCGCCTGACTGTCCTCATCGGGAACATGCAACTCGGCCAGTGCGCCATGCAACATCTTGTTGTTTAGCCGCCTGGACAGATTTTCCAACACCGCATCCACGGGCTCTCCACGGGTAAGCTGTTTGCGGGCGTGGGCCACTTCCTGCAAACGCCAGGCATCAGCTTGCTGGCGGATCTGGCAAATCAGCGCAACGGCGCCTTCTTGCGGATCACGCTGATGCAGCCAACGCATGAAGCGGCGCACGCCGTTGTCGATGATGGTCTCGGCCTGTGCCACGGCGGCTTGGCGGCTGGCGTGACCGGATTGCACCAGGGTTGCCAGGTCGTCCACGGTGTACAGGTGTACACCGGACAGGTCACCGACTTCGGGTTCGATGTCGCGCGGTACTGCCAGATCGATCAACAGCATGGGTCGTCCTTCGCGCTTGCGCACGGCGCGCTCCATGGCGCCCAGGCCGATTAAGGGCAGGGTGCTGGCCGTGCAACTCACCACCACATCGAAGGTGTGCAGGCATTGGGGCAATTCAGCCAGCGGCATAGTGTTGCCGCCTGCGCGTACAGCAAGCGCGGCACCACGTTCGCAGTGGCGATTGGCGATGGTGATCTGGCGTGGGGATTGCGCCGAAAAATGCGTGCAGGCCAGGGCGATCATTTCACCCGCGCCGACAAATAAGATGCTCGCCTGTCGCAGATCGCCAATATGCTGCGCGGCCAGTTTGACCACGGATGCGGCCATGCTGATGCTGTGTGATCCGATGGCTGTGCTGTTGCGCACTTCCTTGGCAACGGAAAAACTTCGCTGGAACAGCTGGTTGAGCATGGTTCCCATGCTGCCGGCCGCCTGGGCGGCGCGTGCGGCGTTCTTCATTTGCCCCAAAATCTGTGGCTCACCCAGCACCATTGAATCCAGCCCGCTGGCCACGCGGAAGGCATGCCGTGCAGAACCGTCATCCCGCAAGGTATAAGTATGTTCGTGCAGGGCGGAAACAGGCACCTGGCCGTGCTGTGCCAACCAGTGCAAGGCATTGTCAAAAGCTGGTTGTTCGCTGGCGCAGTAGATTTCGGTGCGGTTGCAAGTGGAAAGGATGGCCGCTTCCGGGTGCTGGACAAAATGGCGGCGCAACCTGTGCAGGGCAGGTTCCACCTGCTCGGGCGCAAAGGCAAAACGGCCTCGCAAATCAATTGGGGCCGTACGATGGTTCAGGCCCAGGGTCCATACTGGCATAGCGGCGCGATTATAAAATTACAACGCTTGTACAGTGGCGGTATTGCGCCACGCGTGGGCTGTTCCCATGAAAATACGTGTAATGATTTGAGGCAGCATGGAAATCTTTGTTTTTTTCGGCCATCTGGTCAATTTTATGTTGCCCGCCTTCTGGATGGCCACGCTCATCGTGGCCGTGCACCGGATGCTCTACAAGCGGCAGCCCCAGCGGGTTAGCTGGCGGCGTCATTGGCTGTGGCTGTTTGGCAGCGGGGTCGCCGTGCTGGTGCTGGGCCTTTTAGTGTTCCAGCGCGATGGCAAGATGCTGACGTATGTTGCGCTGGTGCTGGTGCTGGGCATAGTGCAGGCCTGTTTTTTCTGGCGGACCGTTTCTCGCTCGAATGACGAAAAATCATCTGCCAGATAAATGCAGCGAAGACGTTGGAGCACCGAAGCAGGGCCAACGTCGCAGGCAGCCGGGGTTATTCGATTTTGGCCTTGCTTTCCAGGTCTGACAGGTAACGCTCGAATTCTGCCGTTTGTCCTGTTTGCATTTGCTGCTTGATCTGTTCCTTGACGATTTCAAATGCAGGTGGTTGAGGCCTGCGCATGTCATCCAGCCGGATGATGTGGTAGCCGAACTGGGTTTTGATCGGGGTTGCCGTGGTTTGGCCCTTCTTGAGTTTTTGCAGAGCGCTGGCAAATTCGGCGACATAAGCTTGTGCCGGAGCCCAACCCAGGTCGCCTCCGCGGCTGGCGGAGCCGGTATCAATCGAATGTTTGGCCGCTACGGCATCGAATGCGCCTCCGGCTGCCAGCTCGGTCTGCACCAGGCGGGCTTCAGCGGCAGTTTTTACCAGAATGTGCCGGGCATGGTACTCCAGGGCACCGGCGGCGGGACTGGGCATGCTGGCAATAATCCGGTCGTATTCAGCCTTGGCCATGACATCGCTGATGGGATGGTCCTTTTTGTATTGCTCAAACAGCATGGCAGCCAGAATGGCGCTGCGGGCTGTGGCCAGTTTGCCGGCATATTCGGAGGTGAGGTGCAGCTTCTGGCGCTCCGCTTGCTGGACGACGATGGCTTCCTTGATGAGATGGTTGCGAATCTGTGATTCGAGATTGGGCGGCAAGGGCTGGCCGTTTCGCGCAGATTCTTCCTTGAATTGCGCCATCATTGCCTGCAGACGCGCCTTGGGAATGGGTTTGCCATTGACCACTGCAATATTCTGCGCAAACGCGGTGGTTGCAGGGCTCAGGATGGTGATGACTGAAAGTGCCAGGAGTGATCGGGCCAGGATTCGGTTCATGGTTCGGTTTTCGTAATAGTCAATTATTGGCAATTTCAATTGCCAGCGCATGCACCCCACGGTGCTGAAAAAAAGGCTGCAAGGCATCATACACAAGGCGATGGCAGGCTACGCACGGCCTGTTTGTAAAGGACGGGGCTGCAATGCGTACCCGGAAATGCGTGCCGTAGCCCAGGCCATTGGCGCCCGCATGGCCAATATGCTGGCCGCTTTCGTCAAGAACCTGCAATTCAAAGGGGTGCAATGCCGTTTGCAGGGCGGCTTGCAATTCGGCGGCTGTTGCAGGCTGGCGGGTCATGGAGTTCATGGCACGGGTTTCCGTTTTTCAAGGTTGCGAAGAGCTGCTGTCTTTTAGATAGCGAGCAATGTAGATGCCCTGGACTGTCAGGAAAACCAGCGGAAATACAAAGCCCCACAGCTTGAAGTTCATCCACTCATCGGTGCTGAAATACAGAACCATGCAGGCATTGAGCGCCGCCATGAACAGGCAGTAGCCCATCCAGGCAATTGCCAAGTTGTGCCACACATTGACGGGAAGAACGAGCTGGCTGCCCAGCATGATGCGCAGCATGTTCTTTTTCATGCCCCACAGGGCAACGGCCAAGGCCAGCGCCATGGCGGCATACAGCACGGTCGGTTTCCATTTGATGAACCGCTCGTCGCGCAACAGCAGTGTCAGGCATCCAAACAGCAGAATCAGCGTCAGCGTTACCTTGTGCATGGGGCTGAGCTTTTTGTCGGCCGCATAGAGGATGGCCATTTGAACGATGGTGGCCGCCATCAGGACACCAGTGGCGAAATAGATCCCCTTGATTCGGTATGCGAGGACGAAAAGCACCAAGGGAATGAATTCGAGCAATTGTTTCATGGAGTGTGCAGACGGGGACAAAGGTTGAACGCGATTATGACCTTTGCACCATTTTCTGGTTTTTTAGGTTTTTCTAGATTGCAGGATTGGGGCGATGCAAGCCCTGTGCCAGACGCTGTGCCGACAGGGCGCCTTGCATGACTGGTTCGTGTTCGTTCCAGATATCGGCCATTCGGCCATGGGCATGAACGGCGGAGCAACAGGCGCGCCAGGCCGTTTTCCATGCCGATTCTGGCGTGTTTCCGGGAACCTTTGCGTGGGCTTGTGCCCAATAGGCGCCCATGCACCCGGCCAGAACATCGCCGGTTCCCGGCGTGGCCAGCCTGGCATTTCCGGAAAAATTGATCACGGCGCCGGTTCCCTGATTTTGGTGTGCCACGGGTAATATGTGCGGCAGGACACAAATGCTCCCAGAGCCCTTGAGTACAACCATGCATTGGTATTTGCTGGCCAGGGCATTGGCGGCGGCCATGCGATCCTGCTGGATCTCGGCTGAATGACAGCCCAGCAGACGAGCGGCTTCCAGCGGGTGTGGTGTCAAAACTGTCACCATGCCATCCGCCGCACGCTGGCGCAACATCCCCTGCAACTGCGTACTGGCGGCTACGGCGTTGAGCGCATCTGCATCCATTACCAGACGCGGGCAGTGTTGCAGCAAAGCGGGTAGCCATTGCGCAATGGCTTGCCCCCCTCCACAGCCGCACACCGTGGTGGCATTCTTGCAGGTCAGCGCATTCAGGGTGTCGGCGTCTGCCAGATGACGCACCATGAGACCGGCATCGTGGGAAAGCGTTCCTGTCTGTAGCAACCCTACATAAACCCGTCCGGCGCCACTGTACAGCGCTGCTTCACCAGCCAGCAACGCTGCGCCTTGCATGCCAGCATCCCCGCCAATGACGCAGACATCACCGAAGTTACCCTTGTGGCTGGCGTGAGCGGGCAACTCCTGCGGCAACAGGTCCACATCGTGCAATCCCCCGCTGGCACCTTGCAGCCAGAGGTCTGCAGTAGTGATGGTGGATATTGGTACCCCCAGATCGTCCCACCAGACGGTGCCGGCAGCATCGCGTCCGTGACCAGTAAACAGCCCTGGTTTGAGCGTCAGCAATGTCACGGTATGCCGGGCGTGCACACAAGCTTGCGCCGTTGCTCCTGGGAGCCATGATCCGGTATCGGCATGCAGGCCGGTCGGCAGGTCGACGGCGAGAGTTGGAGCCTGACTGGTCTGCATGGCCCTGATACAGGCCAGCATCTCGGCATCTGGAGCCCGGCTGGCGCCAATGCCCAGTAAGGCATCGATGCACAGGTCCTGGTCAGTCAAATCTGGCGATCGGCTGGTCAGAGTCACACCCGCCTGCATTGCTTGGGCGTAGGCATGGCGTGCATCGGCTGGCAGTTGCTCGGGGTCGGTTAGTAGAGTGACCTGTACGGTTTTGCCCCATTGCTGCAGAAACGCGGCGGCCTGCAGACCATCGCCGCCGTTATTGCCGGGGCCGCAGGCCACCCAGATGGAGCGGGCATGTGGTGCCACCGCCAAGGCAACACGGGCCACTGCCAGACCCGCCCGTTGCATCAACGCTTGCGGCGGCAGGCACCGGCTGGTTTGCCGTTCAAGCATGCGGGTATTTTGCGCTGTATGCAAGGGCAACCGATGCTGCGAACATTCGGAGTGCTGCACCAGCAACGGCGCAGGAAAGGAGAAGACATGCATGATCCGGTTGGGGTCTATTAAATTAAGGGAATGCGTGGCGCGAAGGTATTAAAAAGGCTCCGATCGATTGGTTGGTTGGTGCCATGCTACAATTGAAAGGTTTTTCAGGTGGCAACGGCTTTCCTGTAAAACCAATCGCAAATCCGTTTATCCGGGTGTTGTATGGTTTGAAGTGCCTTTACTGGCAGATTCAAGCCGGCAAACTGAGCGGATTTTAGAACCAACCTCTGGAGAAAATATGTCTGTCACTATGCGTGAAATGTTGGAAGCTGGTGTGCATTTTGGCCATCAAACGCGCTTCTGGAATCCAAAAATGGCGCCCTACATCTTTGGCGCCCGCAACAAGATCCATATCGTTAACCTTGAGCACAGCTTGCCCATGCTCGAGGAGGCTGTGAAGTATGCGCGTCAGCTTTCGGCCAATCGTGGCACCATTCTCATGGTGGGCACCAAACGCGCCGCCCGTGAGATTGTTGCCGCGGAAGCCCGTCGTGCAGGTGCCCCGTATGTTGACCAGCGCTGGCTGGGTGGCATGCTGACTAACTTCAAGACTGTCAAGACATCGCTCAAGCGTCTCAAGGATATGCAGGCGCAGCAAGAAGCCGGCCTGGAGTCCATGAGCAAAAAAGAACAGCTCATGTTCACCCGTGAGCTCGAAAAGCTCGAAAAGGACATTGGTGGCATTCAGGAAATGACGGCTTTGCCCGACGCAATTTTCATTATCGACGTGGGATATCACAAGATTGCCGTCGCCGAAGCGCAGAAGCTGGGTATTCCCCTGGTTGGCGTGGTTGATACCAACCATAATCCTGATGGCATTGATTACGTCATTCCTGGAAACGACGACTCTGCCAAGGCTGTGACCTTGTATGCCCGTAGTATTGCTGATGCAATTCTTGAAGGCCGCGCCAATGCTGTTAACGAGGTGGTCAAGGCTGTTTCTGGTCAGGATTCTGACGAGTTCGTCGAAGTGGAAGAAACCGGCGCATAACAGGCGGCTCCATATTTCACGGAATCACATCCAGAAGGGGCGTCAGGCCCCTTTTTCTTAATCAAAGCATAACGGAGCAAACACATGGCAACAATTACAGCAGGCATGGTCGCAGAATTGCGTGGCAAGACCGATGCACCAATGATGGAGTGCAAGAAAGCACTGACCGAGGCCGATGGCGACATGGCCAAAGCCGAAGAAATTCTTCGTGTCAAACTGGGTAGCAAGGCCAGCAAAGCCGCAGCGCGCATTACGGCAGAAGGGGTGGTGGCAAGCTGCATTGAAGGCAACTCCGGCGCTTTGGTTGAGATCAACTGTGAAACCGATTTCGTTACCAAAAACGACAGTTTCCTGGCCTTGACGCGCGCCGCCGCTGATTTGATCGTCAAGCACAATCCCGCCGATATCGATGCGCTGGGTACCCTGGCTTACGAGCAGGATAGTTTTGGTCCGACGCTGGAAGACGTGCGCAAGGGTCTGATCGGCAAGATTGGGGAAAACATGAGCTTCCGCCGGTTCAAGCGGTTTGCTGGTGGCTCCAAGCTCGTGAATTACCTGCATGGCACCCGCATTGGTGTCATGGTGGAATACGAAGGCGACGAAGTTGCGGCCAAAGATGTGGCCATGCATGTCGCCGCCATGAAGCCGGTGGCACTGACTGTTGCAGATGTCCCGGTTGAATTGATCGAAAAAGAGCGTGCCGTTGCTGCCGGCAAGGCCGAGGAAGACCGCAAGGCCGCCGAAGCGGCGGGTAAGCCTGCGCAGACTGCTGAAATTGTGGCCAAGCGCATCGAGGGCGGTGTGCAGAAATTCCTCAAAGAGGTGTCGCTGTTCAATCAGCCCTTTGTGAAGAATGACAAGCAGACTGTTGAGCAGATGCTCAAGGAAAAGAACACTACCGTCAAGGCCTTTACGCTGTATGTCGTGGGCGAGGGCATCGAGAAAAAAACAGATGACTTTGCAGCAGAAGTGGCTGCACAGGTCGCTGCTGCTACGCAGGGCTGATATTTTTCGCAACCGGTTCTGCTATTTTCCGGCATTCCGCTGCATGCGGATGCCGCCATGCACTGACTGAAACCACACCTGGAGCATTCATGCCTGACGAACACCCGGTCGTACAAAGGGTTCTGCTGAAACTGTCCGGAGAGGCCCTGATGGGGCCCGATGCATTTGGCATCAATCATGACACCATCGTGCGCATGGTCGAGGAAATCGCTGAAGTCGTACATATGGGCGTGCAGGTGGCCGTGGTGATTGGTGGGGGCAATATCTTCCGGGGTGTTGCCGGCGGGGCATTCGGGATGGATCGGGCTACAGCCGACTACATGGGCATGCTGGCAACGGTCATGAATGCACTGGCGCTTGCTGACACGATGAACAAGGTGGGTCTGACTGCGCGCGTGATGTCGGCTATTTCGATTGAGCAGGTTGTTGAGCCTTATGTTCGTCCCAAAGCGCTCCAGTATCTGGAAGAAGGCAAAGTTGTGGTTTTTGCCGCAGGTACCGGCAATCCGTTCTTTACAACGGATACAGCAGCCGCTTTGCGTGGTGCGGAGATCGGGGCCGAGTTGGTGCTCAAAGCTACGAAAGTCGATGGCGTCTATACGGCCGACCCGAGCAAGGATGCCAACGCCACGCGCTATGACAAGTTGACGTTCGATGAGGCCATGATACGAAATTTGGGCATCATGGATGCGACCGCTTTTGCCTTGTGCCGCGACCAGAAACTGCCCATTCGGGTGTTTTCAATCATCAAGCCCGGGGCGCTCAAACGCGTCGTCACCGGGCATGATGAGGGTACGCTGGTATATATTTGAAAATGCGCATACAGTCCGGTAAAGTCGATCCGGCGTGTCTTTAGCTTATGCAAACCTCTCTGGAGAAAACCATGTCAGTGGCTGACATTCGAAAGAACATGCAGAGCAAGATGGAACAATCCATCACGATGCTCAAAACCAATTTGACCAAAATCCGCACCGGACGTGCCAACCCGGCCTTGCTTGATAACGTGCAGGTCGAATATTACGGTTCAATGGTGCCATTGAGCCAGGTCGCCAACGTTTCGTCGCTGGATGCGCGTACCTTGAGCGTACAGCCCTGGGAAAAGGGCATGGGTCAGAAGATCGAAAAAGCCATCCGCGACAGCGATCTGGGACTCAATCCCGCAGCCATGGGCGATTTGATTCGTGTGCCCATGCCCGCCATGACTGAAGAACGCCGTAAGGAAATGACCAAGGTCGTTCGCCATGAGGGCGAAGCCGCCAAAGTGGCTATTCGTAATCTGCGCCGTGATGCCAACGAGGCATTGAAAAAGCTGGTGAAAGACAAGGAAATTTCCGAAGACGAACAAAAGCGTTCGGAGGTGGAAGTTCAGAAAACCACCGACAAGGAAATTACCGTCGTGGATCAGTTGATTCAGGAAAAAGAACAGGACATCCTGGCGGTTTGATGCCATTGCAGGTGTCCCTCCATAGCATGTCCAGACATTCCGACAGTCCTGCATCCGTTCCGCAACATGTAGCCATTGTCATGGATGGCAACGGTCGCTGGGCCCGGCAGCGTTTCATGCCACGGCTGGCGGGTCATCGCGAGGGTGTAGAGTCGCTCAAGCGCTGTGTGCGGGCCTGCGTTCGTCACGGCATCAAGGTGCTGACGGTTTTTGCCTTTTCTTCAGAAAATTGGAACCGTCCGGCCGACGAAGTCTCAGGTCTGATGGGGTTGTTAGTCAAGGCGATAGCGGCGGAAGTCCCTCGTTTGCATGCCGAAGGCGTGCGATTGCATTTTGCGGGAGAGCGCAACAGTTTGTCGCAATCGCTGCAACACAGCCTGACGGAGACTGAGCGGCTGACAAGTGAAAACAAACACCTGATTCTCAATATCTGCTTCAACTATGGCGGGCGTTGGGATATTGTCCAGGCGGCAGCCAAGGTGGCAGGGCAGGGCTTGGCCATTACGGAAGACAACCTGCAAGCGGCTATGGCTTTGAGCCATGTTCCAGATCCTGACCTGCTTATTCGTACCGGAGGCGAGTTGCGCATCAGCAATTTCTTGTTGTGGCAAAGCGCCTATACAGAACTGTATTTCACCGATACCCTGTGGCCTGATTTTGACGAGCAGTCGCTGGATGCTGCTTTGCACGATTATCAGCGCCGTGAGCGGCGTTTCGGCAAGACCTCTGAACAAGTGCAGCAAGGAGACGGTGCGGCATGTTGAAACAGCGCGTCATTACGGCATTGGCTCTACTGGTTGTTCTATTTGGGGTGTTGACCAGTCCGTCTGTATGGGCATTTCCCGTTTTCATGACCCTTCTAGTGGGCGCAGCCGCATGGGAATGGGGCCGCCTGAGCGGCTTTGACGGGCTGCCGGCGCTGGGTTGTGCCGTGCTTGCCGTGCTGGGATGCATGGCCCTTTTTCTGGGAAACATGTACCGGGGGACTGACAACGCACTGGCCTGGCTGATAACGGTCTGGACAGGAGTTTGGCTGTTTGGCGCAGCCTGGCTGTTGCGAGCCGGCATTCCTGCATGGCAACGCATTCCACGCCTTCTACGCCTGATCATGGGGCTTGTGAGCCTGTGGATGGCGTGGCTGGCAGCCGTGTACCTGTATGAACGCCAAGGCGCCTGGTATCTGCTGTCGGTGATGGCGGTTGTATGGATGGCTGATATGGCGGCCTATTTTGTGGGGCGTACACTTGGCCGGCACAAGTTGGCTCCGCGGATCAGCCCTGGCAAGACCTGGGAAGGCGCAATAGGCGGAATGGTTGGTGTATTGCTTTTGGTTTTTTGCATGGTTCCCGCACGGCAAGGCGTAGAGAATATATATGGTGCAACGGTCCAGCATGCAGGGTGGATCGGGCTATTGGGTCTGGCGGTGGCCATGACTGTTTTGGGTGTGATGGGTGATCTGGTGGAATCGCTGATGAAACGCAGCATGAACATGAAGGACAGCAGCAACCTGCTGCCGGGGCACGGCGGTGTTCTTGATCGCGTGGACTCCCTTTTGCCGGTATTGCCGCTGGCACTTGCCGCCACCTTGTGGATGCATCGTTGATGCCGGGCCGCATGGACGATCGACAGCCGATGGAAAACAGCACGAAAAAGTGGGTAACCGTATTGGGTGCCAGCGGTTCCATCGGTACCAATACCCTGGACGTAATGGCACGGCATCCGGAGCAGTTTGGGCTGTTCGCCATCACTGCGGCAACGCAGGTCGACAAAATGCTGGCGCTCTGCATGCGCCACCAACCCCGGTATGCGGTCATGGCCTCTGTGGCGCATGCCAATCTGCTGCGCCAGCAGTGCCGGGAATTGAATCTGCGCACCGAAGTTCTGGCTGGTGAGGAAGGGCTGGTCGATGTGGCGGCCCATCCCGATGTGGACATGGTCATGGCCGCGATCGTGGGGTCCGCAGGGCTGGCCCCCTGTCTGGCGGCCGCAAGTGCGGGCAAGCGCCTGCTGCTGGCCAACAAGGAGGCGCTGGTCGTGGGCGGTACCGTTTTTTTGCAGGCCGTCCAGCAGGGGGGGAGCACTTTGCTGCCCATCGACAGCGAACATTCCGCTATTTTTCAGTCCTTGCCACAAGATCCCGCCACCTGGCAGCAACAGGTGGAAAAAATCATTCTGACGGCATCTGGAGGACCTTTCCGGACGACTGATCCGGCACGCTTGAAAGACGTTACGCCTGAGCAGGCATGCGCGCATCCCAATTGGCGCATGGGCCGGAAAATTTCGGTCGATTCGGCCACCATGGTCAACAAGGCGCTGGAGGTCATCGAAGCGCATTACCTTTTTGGCATGGCACCGCAACAGATGGACGTGGTGATCCATCCGCAGAGTATTGTCCATTCGATGGTCCAGTATCGCGATACCTCCATCGTGGCGCAACTAGGCACGCCCGACATGCGGGTGCCCATTGCCTATGGCCTGGCCTGGCCGCAACGCATGCACAGCGGCGCGCCGGCACTGGATTTTTCTTCCTTGGTGCAAATGACTTTCGAATCCGTCCATCACCATGGTCATCCGGAGCGTTTTCCCTGCTTGCCCTTGGTCTGGCAGACGCTGGCGGCTCCGTCTGGCAGTACGGCGGTGTTCAATGCAGCCAATGAGATAGCAGTTGCAGCTTTTCTCGGCGGCCGCATCCGTTTTGACCAGATATTCGCCGTCAATGCGCAAACCCTTGAGCAAACAGTTTTCAGCACACCTGATACGCTCGAGAGCCTGATGGCGCTTGATGCACAGGCGCGGACTGTGGCGGGATCACTGGTGCAAAGGTGGCAGGCATGATTACATTGGCAGCGTTCATCGTGGCCATCGGGCTTCTTGTCGCGATTCATGAATACGGTCATTTCCAGGTCGCACGCTGGTGTGGCGTAAAAGTGTTGCGCTTTGCCATTGGCTTTGGCCGGCCCCTGTTGCTCTGGAAAGGAAAAAACCAGGAAACCGAATTCGCCTTGTGTCTATTGCCATTGGGCGGGTACGTGAAAATGCTGGACGAACGTGAAGGTCCTGTCGCTCCGGAGGAACGACACCTGGCCTTCAACAGCCAGCCCGTATGGAAACGCTTTCTGATTGTGGCGGCCGGGCCTGTGGCCAACCTGTTGCTGGCCGCGGGACTGTATACCGCCATGGCATGGTACGGCGTGCAGCAGGCTCACCCCATTGTGGCGCAGCCTCCCGCACAGAGTCTGGCGGCGGAGGCAGGCCTGCGCAGCGGCGACAAAATCTTGCAATGGCGGTATGCATCGGCGGATGAATGGGAACCTGTCGTGTCGCTCGAGCAGTTGACGTGGAGCCTGAGCCAGGCCGCGCTCGACCGGCGCGACATTGCGCTGGAAGTGCGCTCCACACTGACCGAAACTACAGGCGCCACAACCCGCGAACGCGTGGTGATCGTGCCCCTGCACAAGATCAAGTCTGGTCAGGAAGCCAATGAAGGGTTTTCCCGTATCATCGGCATCGGTGTACCCTGGATGCCGCCGATCGTGAGTCAAGTGGTGCCAGGAGGCGCGGCTGCACAGGGCGGCGTGAAAGACCATGACCGTGTGCTGGCCATTGACAACCATCCGGTGGAGGACGCCTGGCAGTTGCGGCAATTGATCCAAGGCAATCTTTCCGCAAAGCCGCAGGCATGGAAGATCGAGAGGGCCGGTGAGGCTCTCGATTTGCAGGTCACCCCGGTTCTGGAGCAGTCTGGGCAGCAGCAAGTGGCCAGGGCCGGAATCCACTTTGGAGGCCCGGTCGCAACGGTAATGGTTCGATACGGTTTTGTGGACGGCTTGGGCCGGGGGATTCAGCAGGTATGGGAAGTGGGGTTGATCAGCGTCAAGGGCTTTGCCAAGATGCTGACAGGACAAATATCCGTCAAGAATCTCAGCGGCCCGTTGAGCATTGCCGATTTTGCCGGGCGTTCGGCACAGGCTGGCATAACTGCCTATCTGGCCTTTTTGGGACTCATCAGTGTGAGTCTCGGGGTACTGAATTTATTGCCCATTCCGGTTTTGGATGGTGGGCACCTGATGTATTATCTCTGGGAGCTGGCGACAGGACGCCCACTGTCGGAAGCTTGGCAGATACGCCTGCAAAAAGTGGGGTTGATCTTGCTCGGGTGCATGATGGTGCTTGCCACCTTCAATGATATTGTGCGCCATCTGCGTTGAACCCCCAGTTATTGACCTGTTATGCATAGCCAACATTTCATGAGCCATCCCCTCTTGTCATTTTCACTCAAGCCATGGGTTGCTGTAGTCAGCATGGCGTTGGCTGCCAATACTGCATGGGCAGCGGACCCTTTTGTCATCAAAGACATCAAGGTCGAGGGGTTGCAGCGCGTGGAGGCGGCAACGGTGTTTGCCTCCATTCCTGTCAAGATCGGCGACACCTACAGTGATGAGCGTGGCGCCGCAGCCATCCGTTCACTTTTTGCCCTCGGGTTGTTTCAGGATGTACGCATCGACGTGCGCGATGACAACATGGTGATTGTTGTCCAGGAGCGGCCGGCCATCCATTCCGTTGAAGTGAATGCGGGCAAGGAAATTGACAAGGCTACCCTGTTGGGCGCCTTGTCTCGTTTGGGTATCGCTCCCGGGCGCAATTACGACAAGGCCACGGAAGCGCGCGCCATTCAGGAATTGTTGCGCCAGTATCAGGACAGGGGAATTTTTGGGGCCGAAATTATTCCGACCGTCACACCCGTTGAACGCAACCGGGTCAATCTTCTGTTCACGGTGCGTGAAGGGTACCGGTCACGCATCAAAGACATCCGTTTTGTCGGAAATCAGGCGTTCAGCAGTTCAACACTGCAGGACCAGATGCAATTGGATACCGGCAACTGGATGTCGTGGTACACCAAATCCGATGTCTATTCCGAGAACAAGCTCAACACGGATCTGGATGCCATACGCAGGTTTTATCACGATCGTGGTTACATGGCGTTCAAGGTCGACTCTGTTCAGACGACCATTGCTCCGGACAAGCGAGACATGAGCGTGGTCGTGCATGTCACGGAAGGTGCGCGCTATGTGGTTTCAGCAGTGTCCCTTGCGGGCAATTATTTGGGCAAGAACGAAGAGTTCCAGTCATTGGTCCGGATCCAGCCGGGAGAGCCCTACAAGCTGGAAGATGTGCAGGCAACCATTGATGCCATGAAACGGCATTTTAGCAGCTATGGTCATGCCTTTGCCCGGATAGAAGCCAGGCCAAGGATCGACCAGGACAAAAATCAGCAGGTGGAACTGGTCCTGGTTGCCGAGCCGGGGCAGCGTGCCTATATCCGCCGGGTCAATGTCGTCGGTAATACCAAAACCCGCGATGAGGTCATTCGCCGTGAAGTGCGGCAATATGAAGCATCGTGGTATGACACCGAGAAGATCCGCCTTTCGCGGGAGCGTCTGGAAAGATTGGGATATTTTACCGACGTCAACATCGAAACCCAACCGGTGACCGGAT
Organism: Allobrachymonas sp.; assembly: GCA_018054915.1. Classification (GTDB taxonomy): domain Bacteria; phylum Pseudomonadota; class Gammaproteobacteria; order Burkholderiales; family Burkholderiaceae_C; genus Brachymonas. The sequence continues at coordinate 9,282 of JAGPIR010000001.1, read as the reverse complement.
CGCCGGACCAGGCGGATCTTGTAGTTACCGTCAAGGAGCGGCCGACGGGTTCCATCCAGTTGGGAGCCGGTTATTCGTCGTCAGATAAATTGACTTTGTCGTTTGGCCTGAGCCAGGACAACATTTTTGGATCCGGCCAGTCTTTTTCCCTGAATATCAATACCGGAAAATACGACAGGACTTATGCCATCAGTTCGACCGATCCGTATTTCACGACGTCGGGCATTTCGCGCACGTTTTATGTTTCGCATTCGATGCTGCAACCCAAGGAAGGGCAAGGTGGTGATTATCGCGTTCGCTCGGATACGGCAGGCGTCAGTTTTGGTGTTCCATTTTCGGAAAAGGACACGGTCAATTTCGGAGTGGGGGTGGAGCGTTACGGGATTGCCGCTGGTACAACAGACTTGCCGCCATCCTATAAAGACTACATCGCATACTATGGAAAATCGGCCATCGGTCTGCCTTTGAGCGTCGGCTGGTCCCGTGACAGCCGCGACAGCGCGCTGGTTCCGACTTCAGGTTCCCTGCATCGGGTCAATGCGATTCTGAGCCCCGGTGGGGACATGCGCTATGCACTGGCTACCTACAAATTTCAGCAATTTTTTCCGCTTGGCAAAAACCTGTCTCTGATGTTCAACGTGGATGCGGGGTACGGCAAGGGACTGAGTTGCCATAAGGATGCGGCTCCTGGAATTTGTTTTCCGTTTTATAAAAACTTCTTTGTCGGCGGAACCGGATCGATACGCGGATTTGAATATGGCGGGATAGGTCCGCAAGAACAGGACCCCGTAACCAATACAGTGTATTCAGTGGGCGGGAATAAAATGTTCAACACCAATCTTGAGTTGATTGCTCCTTTCCCGGGCGCCCATAACGACAAGACCTTGCGTCTTTTTGCCTTTCTGGATGCCGGCAATGTGTATGCCGATGCAACATCCAGCTATACCCCCACCTCTGCTGACCGCCGCATCAGGGCATCGGCGGGTTTTGGACTCCGATGGGTATCTCCGATGGGGCCCTTGAGCCTGTCATACGGCCATCCTTTCAGAAAGCAACCAACTGACAAGCTGCAAAAATTTCAATTTCAAATGGGGACAACATTCTGATGAATACTTCCACTTACTCCAAAAGCAATCGTCTGTCTCTCGCATTGGCCGTATGCGCGTTTCTGTCAATGCCCTTGGCTGTGCATGGGCAGGACGCTGCTCCCACGCGCATCGGATTTGTCAACGCAGAGCGCCTGTTCAGTGAAGCGGAAGCGTCCAAAGCCGCCCAGAACAAACTCAAGCAGGAATTTTCCGGTCGTGAGCGTCAATTGTTGACGCAAGCCAACACCTTGAAAAAGGCCATCGACCAGTTTGAGCAGGATGCACCCAAGATACCGGAAGATCAGCGCAACGCCAAACAGCAGCAGCTTATGGCACAGGATGCCGATTTTCAGCGCAAGCGGCAGGAATTTCAGGAAGATCTCAACAACCGGAAAAACGACGAATTGCAGCGTTTCATCCAGAAGGCCAACCGGATGATTGAGCAAATAGCTAAACAGGAAAAGTATGACGTTATCATCCAAGAAGCTGCATATATCAACAATCGCATCGATATTACCGACAAGGTGTTGCGTACGCTGAATGCCGAGAAGTGATGCTGCGTAGTGCAGAAAAAGGCGCCTGCGGGCGCCTTTCTGTTTGCGGGGTTGTAGTGCCGAGACGGGAGGACGTGCCCTCAGCATCTGGTGTCGTCATATCTGGAGGCCTGCCGTTTGGCTGTCAGCGCATGCCAGTTCAGGGCAATACAGGTGTCCGTTTGACAGGTCTTTGGCACTGATACTGGATCACGGGTTGCGGGCAGATCCATTTTTCTGAAAGGGACGTCATGTCAACAAAACTTGGAGAAATTGCTGATTTTTTGGAGGCGCATGGCGGTGTTTTTCACGGCAATCGCGACCAGTTCATTAGTCGTATTGCCCCCTTGACGGCAGCTGATACCGACAGTATTACCTTTCTGAGCAACCGCCAGTTCCTGGCGCATCTACAGGATACGGAGGCTGGCTGTGTGCTGGTCGCGCCCTGGGCCGAAGAGTTGGCCCGCAACCGTGGCCTGAACCACATCGTGATGGGCAATCCTTATGCGGGTTTTGCCCATCTGAGCCAATGGTGGAAAAAGCACAACTGCCCGGACCCCGATTACCACATTCATCCGACGGCTTTTGTGCATGCCGATGCCCAGGTCGCGCCCGATGCCATCATCGGCCCCCTGTGCGTGGTGGAGCGGGGAGCCTCAGTGGGCACCGGCTCCTGGCTTAAATCACGGGTCACGCTCAGTGAAGATTGCGCCATTGGCGAGCGTTGCATTGTGCATCCGGGGGCGGTCATTGGTGCAGATGGTTTTGGCTTTGCGCAGGAGCAGGGCCAGTGGATCAAGATCGAGCAACTGGGGCGGGTGCGCGTTGGCAACGATGTGGAAATCGGCGCCAATACCTGCATTGACCGTGGCGCGATTGGCGATACAGTGATCGAGGATGGCGTCAAACTCGACAACTTGATACAGATCGCTCACAACGTGCACCTGGGGCGCAACGTGGCCATGGCGGCGTGCGCTGGCATTGCCGGCAGCACCACGGTGGGTGCGGGCTGCACCATTGGCGGTGCGGCCAACATCATGGGGCACATCACACTGGCCGAAGGGGTGCATATCTCGGCCACGTCGTTCGCCTCGCGCTCGTTGCACAAACCAGGCGTCTATACCGGCTTCTTCCCCATCGACGATAATGCCGCCTGGGAAAAAAATGCAGCCACCGCCAAACAGTTGCACAGGCTGCGTGACCGTATCAAGGCTCTCGAACAACAACTGCTGGAACTCCAGAAACCATGACGCTTCCAATGAATATTTTCAAGGTGATGCAGCGGTTGCCGCATCGCTATCCGTTTCTGCTGATTGACCGTATTCTTGAAGTCGAAATGCCCAACAAGCGGCTCAAGGCCCTGAAGAACGTCACGATCAACGAACCATTCTTCGGGGGTCATTTTCCGCACCGGCCGGTCATGCCGGGCGTTCTGGTGCTCGAAGCCATGGCGCAGGCCTCTTCGCTGTTGCTGACGTATCCGGGCAGCGACGACGGACCGGATACCGATACGCTGTATTACTTCGCCGGTATCGACAATGCCCGCTTCAAACGTCCGGTCATCGCGGGCGATCAGTTGATCATCGAGGTAACGGCCGATCGCGCGCGTGCCGGCATCTACAAATACCATGCGGTGGCCACGATCGATGGTGAAGTCGCCTGCGAAGCCGACCTGATGTGCGCCGTGCGCAAGATCGAGGACTGATTCCGTGGCGCAGATTCATCCTACAGCCCTGGTTGATCCATCCGCCAGCGTGGCGCCCGATGCCACGATTGGCGCCTTTACCGTCATCGGCCCCCATGTCGTCTTGGGTGCGCGCACCTCGATCGGTTCACATTGCGTGATCGAAGGGCATACAACGATCGGGCAAGACAACCGCATCTATTCGCATAATGCCATTGGCGGCGCTCCGCAAGACAAGAAATACGCCGGCGAGCCCACTCGACTGGAAATTGGCAACCGCAACACGATCCGCGAGTTCTGCACGATCAACACGGGAACCGTACAGGACAGCGGATGCACGCGCTTGGGTGATGACAACTGGATCATGTCCTCGGTGCACATTGCCCACGACGTGCAGTTGGGCAGTCACACCATACTGGCCAGCTACGTCGGGCTGGCGGGGCACGTGCATGTGCACGACTGGGCCATTATTGGCGGGCAGTCGGGCGTGCACCAGTTCTGCCGTGTGGGTGTGCATGCCATGATGGGGTCGAACTCGGCCGTTAACCAGGATATTCCGCCCTACATGCTGGTGGATGGCAATCCGGGTCAGCCGCGCAGTTTCAACATCGAGGGCTTGCGCCGCCGGGGCTTTTCTGCCGAACGCATTGCCGCCATCAAGGCCATGTACAAGCTGTTGTATCGCGATGGGCTTTCGCTGGAGCAGTCGCGCGCATCCATTGCCGCTCTGGTGAAGGAAAATTCCCAGGCCGAGAACGATATCCGCGTCATGCTGGACTTTCTGGCAGGCAGCAAGCGCGGCATTGTGCGCTGACGCAGGGCCGCGCGGCAAACGCCAACTTTCATCCAGCTAATTGTCTTGCGCTTTATGGAACAAGAGACTTTGCGCATCGGCATGGTGGCAGGCGAAGCTTCAGGTGATCTCTTGGCCAGCCTGTTGCTGCAGGGGGTAGGACAGCATTGGCTCCACTGGCAGGCCAGTGGCATCGGAGGTCCGCTCATGGAGCAGCAGGGGTTTGTGGCGCACTGGCCCAGCCAGTTGCTGGCCGTGCATGGTTACAGCTTCGAAGTACTTAAGCGTGTCTACGGCCTGTGGCGCATTCGCAGAAAGCTGCAGCAGCGGTTCCTGCATGAAAAACCCGACCTGTTCATCGGTGTGGATGCTCCGGATTTCAATTTCGGCCTCGAAGAAAACCTGCGTCAGCAGGGCATTCGCACGGTGCATTTCGTATGCCCTTCTATCTGGGCCTGGCGGGCGCACCGCGTTGACGCCATCCGCCGCAGTGCAGACCACGTGCTGTGCCTGTTTCCGTTCGAGCCGGCCTTGCTGGAGCAGCACGGCATTGCCGCCACCTATGTCGGACATCCTCTGGCCAATGTCTTTCCGAGGGAGCCGGATAGGAAAGCAGCACGCCAGCAACTGCAATTGCCGCAAGACGCGGAGGTTCTGGCTGTTTTGCCAGGCAGCCGTGATTCCGAGATTGCATACCTGGCCCCACGTTTTCTCGAAACGGTGCGCTTGCTGCGGCAGCGTCGACCAGAACTGCATACCGTATTGCCGGCTGCCACAGGGTATTGTGCGCGGCTGCGCAGCCTGGTGCAGGCAGCTGGCCTGGAGCAGGTCATCACGGTGCTTGATGGACAGTCCCATGCGGCGTTGACAGCCTGTGACGTGACCCTGATTGCCAGTGGTACAGCCACCCTGGAGGCAGCCCTGCTCAAGCGTCCTATGGTGATTTCCTATGCAGTGCACCCCCTGTCGGCACGCATCATGCGCAGCAAACAGTTGCAGCCTTGGGTGGGACTGCCCAACATCTTGTGTCGGGATTTTGTGGTGCCCGAACTGTTGCAGGAAAATGCCACGCCGCAAAAGTTAGCCGATGCCGTAGAGGCCTGGTTCGATAATCCGGCGCGCATCGTGGCCGTGCAACAGCGGTTTTCCGCACTGCATGCCGATTTGCAGCGCGACACTGCAACCTTGTCTGCTCATGCGATCCAACAGGTTCTTGCACGCTGAGCAGTCCAGTCTGTGCTGGGACGCTCCAGATGGCCTCATCGCGGGAGTGGATGAGGCCGGACGCGGCCCTCTGGCGGGGCCTGTGGTGGCTGCCGCCGTGATTCTGGATGAGCAGCAGCCCATCCAGGGTCTGGCCGATTCCAAAAAACTGTCTGCCACCAGGCGCGAGCAATTGCATGATGAAATCCGGGCCAAAGCCCTGTGCTGCTGCGTGGCAAGCGCCAGCGTGGAAGAAATTGCACAACTCAACATCCTGCAGGCAACCTTGCTGGCCATGCGCCGGGCGGTAGAGGGGTTGCGTTTGCCACCCTACAAGGTGCTGGTGGACGGCAACTGTTTGCCCGTGCTCAAGATTCGTGCCGAAGCCGTGGTGCAGGGTGACGCTCTGGTGCCGGCCATTTCGGCAGCCTCCATTCTTGCCAAGGTCACGCGTGACCGCTGGTGTATGCAGTACGACGAGCAATTTCCGGGTTATGGATTTGCCAAACACAAAGGCTACGGTACGGCTGAACACCTAGCCGCCTTGCAGCGGTTGGGGCCAACGCCTGCGCATCGCTGTGGATTTGCACCCGTTACAGCAATCTTACTCAGACAGGAGGCAGGATAGTGAAGACTCCGTCCGTGGTTCATATTGCCTCGCGCGACAACCCCCTTTTTAAGAACCTGCGCCGGCTCATACACGAACCGAACGCTTACCGCAAGCAGGGCAAAATCTGGCTCGAAGGCGATCATCTGTGCCGGGCGGCATTGGAGCGCGGCGTTCAGCCGGAAGCTGCTGTTTTCAGCCGGGGCCTGTGGGAACAAGGAGTTGCACAAGGATGGCATGCCGGATTGCGCCGTGTGCATGTGTTAGAAGATGCACTATTTGGCCAATTGAGCCCGCTGGAATCGGCCGCACAGATGGGATATGTGCTGGATGCCGCCGCCATGTTGCAACATCGCGGAAATGTGGATGCCACGGCCAATACGGTCATTCTGGATCGCATTCAGGATGCCGGCAATGTTGGTTCCATATTGCGTAGCGCAAGTGCACTCGGATTCAAACAGGTTCTTGCCTTGCAGGGCACGGCCGCATTGTGGTCACCCAAAGTCCTGCGTGCCGGCATGGGGGCGCATTTTGGCCTGTATCTGTTCGAAGGCTGTACGTTGCATGATGTGGACCATTTGCGAGTGCCGCTGTTGGTCACACACCTGCAGGGTTCTGACCTGTTGCACCGGGTGACATTGCCCACACCCAGTGCATGGGTTTTTGGCCACGAAGGTCAGGGCGTCGACAGCGACTTGGTGCAACGCGCGGCTCAGTTGGTCCGGATTGACCAGCCTGGGGGAGAAGAGTCCCTGAACGTGGCTGCTGCCGCTGCCATTTGTCTGCATGCCAGTGCAACATCCCAGTCCTGTCAGGCTTCACGGGTATAATGAAGCGCTTCACAAACTGTCTGTAACGGCGTGCCAGCCATGCCGGTCGCAGCAGTTTTCACAGCAGACCGGTCTCGCCGTGTTTTCCAGGAAAAGTACACACATGTGAGTGCTGCTGCGCTCCGCTTCGGCTCGAAGTGACGAGAATCTTGGTTCAGGCACGTGCGCTGCATCGCTTGATATCGTTACTTTTTGCGGAGAGATCCCCAGTGCCCTTTTTTCTGCACAAGTCCTTTCCAGCAGCCTTGTTGGCGCTGGCCGATGGCACTGTTTTCGTCGGTAGCGCCGTTGGTGCGCCGGGGCAGACAGTCGGCGAAGTGGTTTTCAATACTTCCATGACCGGCTACCAGGAGATCCTGACAGATCCAAGCTACTGCCGCCAGATCGTCACACTGACCTATCCGCATATTGGCAATTACGGAACCAATGCTGAAGACGTAGAGGCCGCGCGGGTGTTTGCGGCGGGGTTGGTGATCCAGAACCTGCCTCTGTTAGCGTCCAATTTCCGCAGCGAGCAAAGCCTGCAGGATTATTTGCGAAGCACGGGCACCGTTGCCATTGCCAATATCGACACCCGCAGGCTCACCCGGCACCTGCGGCTGCACGGCGCACAAAATGGCTGTATTCTGGCCTTGGAAGGAAACGCTGTTCCTACGCAGGCTGACATCGACCGCGCTATTGCAATGGCCAGCGCCGCATCGTCCATGGTGGGACTGGATCTGGCCAGAGAGGTAAGCTGCGCAAAACCCTACGCCTGGACACAGGGCGAATGGGTACTGGGCAAGGGGTACGGTGCACCTGCAGAAAAGCCGCTGAAGGTGGTGGCATACGACTTCGGTGTGAAGTTCAACATCCTGCGCATGCTGACGCAACGCGGCTGCGATGTGACCGTGGTGCCGGCGCAGACCCCGGCCGCAGACGTGCTGGCCATGCAGCCAGATGGTGTGTTTCTGAGCAATGGACCGGGTGATCCGCAGCCCTGTGGCTATGCTATCGAGGCCGCACGCTCCTTCATGGAGCGCAAATTGCCGTTGTTCGGCATTTGCCTGGGACACCAATTACTGGCGCTGGCCAGCGGCGCGAAAACGTTCAAAATGAAATTCGGCCACCATGGCGGCAACCACCCGGTCAAGGACCTGGACACCGGCCGTGTCAGTATCACCAGCCAGAATCATGGCTTTGCAGTGGAGGCCGACAGCTTGCCAGCCAATTTGCGCGCCACGCACGTCAGCCTGTTTGATGGGACCCTCCAGGGGCTGGAGCGCACGGATTGCCCGGCATTCTGCTTCCAGGGTCACCCCGAGGCATCGCCCGGGCCCCACGATATTGCCTACCTGTTCGACCGCTTCACGCAGCGCATGCGCGGCGCCCAATAGCCTCAGGGAGTCAGGCGTGAAACTCTACAGCTTTCCCCTTGCGTCGATTGAAAAAGCCATCAACAAGCGGCTGCTTACCTTGCCGCCTGATCACAAGCAATGGTTTGCCAGCCGGTGGCAACAAAAGCCTTATAAAAAATCCTTCATTGAAAACAAGGCCATGCCCTTGGTGGTTTGTCTGGCCAAATGCAAAACCTGGACCGACGAAGAGTTCAACAGCGAAATCACCAATTGGAATGTGACGTTTCATCCGGCTGAAGTGGAGGTGTTGCGCCCCATGATCGATGGAGATGGTCTGATCCAGCTTATGCAAAAACGGGTGCCCGAAACACGCATCCGCGCACTGTATGCCAAGCTTGACGATAACCCTGCGTGACAGCTTTTGCGAATGACCAAAATTTCCCCCGCCTGTCTGCGAGTGGCACAACGTTGTCCAGCCGTGGCGTTGACGCTGTTGGGTAGCCTGGGGCTTGTTGCCTGTGCGCGCGGACCAGCAATTTCCAAGCGTGTAAACGACGGTCATAGGGTTATGGCGCAGTATGAAACCATTGCCTGTCCGCTGGGAGGAAAAATATTCAGTTTTCGTATGGACCGTTTCAGCACGGCAAAAGGCATTGCGCTGGACATGCAACCGTATGGTGCAGAGGATTTGCCATGGCCGTTGCCCCAGTGCCCGGATAACGGTTTTGTACTTTACAAGCAGAAGTTTTCGCCGGCAGAGATTCGTCGTTTGCGACCTCTGGTTAAACAACAAGGATTTGCGTCAAAACCTGTGTATGCGCGGGCCTTTCTCATGGCGCGCGCACTGAATGAGCCCTTGCCTTTGCAACTGCGCCTATTACAGGTAGCGGCATGGCGGGGAGGAGACCGCTATCGCCAGCAGGCGCTGCCGGTGTTGGCGCGCCTATTGAAGGAGCGTACACAAACCGAGCGCAGCCAGCTGGATTACTTGCTGTTACAAGCCGAATACCAACGGCGCCTTGGACGATTTGCGCACGCGCAGCAGAGCGTCGATATGGCGGCCATGGCTGTGCCTGAGGTTCTCGAACCCCTGATGCCTGTTCTGGAATGCCAGAAAACGCTGATTGCCCGAAAAATTCGTCGTGCATCCCCCATCCCCGCCGAGCATGCACGCTGCGGCGACCCCATTTCCTGACTACTATTTAAT
>JAGPIR010000207.1 GCA_018054915.1 Allobrachymonas sp. | reverse complement strand
CGTTTCCTGCACCCGCTGAACTGGAATTATTTCGATACCCTGCGGGAAAAACTGCACTGGAACAAGGGGAGCGCCTGACCGTGGCCCTGAGACGCATCATCCTGCGCGATTTCGTGCTGGTCCAATCTCTGGACCTGGCACTGCAGGATGGCTTCAACGTGCTCACTGGCGAAACCGGCGCCGGCAAATCCATCCTGCTGGAAGCGCTGCAACTGGCCATGGGTGCGCGCGCAGAAACCCAGGTGGTGCGTGAAGGGGCGTCCAAAGCTGACATCAGCGCCGTTTTCGACACGACCGATTCGGTACGCACCATGCTGGATGAGCTGGGTGTGGAGCCCGGTGAAGAGGGCGAACTGCTGTTGCGCCGCACCATTGACATACAGGGAAAAAGCCGCGGATGGATCAACGGCACGCCGGTGACCGCCACCCAGTTGCGCGCACTGGGCGCCCTGCTGGTCGACATCCACGGCCAGCACGCATGGCAAAGCCTGTTGCAACCCGCCAGCACCCGCCAGCTGCTCGACGCCTACGGCAGGATCGACACCATGGCCCTCTCCAGCCATTGGCACGACTGGACAGGTGCGCAGCACGACCTGGAACTGGCCCGTCAGAACCATGCCAAAGGCCAGGAAGAGAGAGAGCGGCTGCAGTGGCAGCTCAGTGAAATTTCCCGCCTCAACCCTATTGCCGGAGAGTGGGAAAGCCTGAACGAGGAACATCAACGGCTCGCGCATGCCAAGGATTTGCTCGAAGCTGCCCAGGACAGCCTGCAGCGACTCGAAGACGAGCACACGGGCGCATTGCGCAACCTCCATCAGGCACAGGCTTTCCTCCAGGCGCAGCGCACAGTCGCCCCCGAATATGGCGAATGGGCCGATGCGCTGGAAAGCGCGCAAATCCAGGTCGCGGAAATTGCGCGCAACCTGCATGGGAGTCTGGCACAGGCCGAACTGGATCCCGCCCGTCTGGTGAATCTGGAGCAACGTCTGGCAGACTGGCTGGCGCTGTCACGCCGTTTCCATCGGCCGCCAGAATACCTTCCGACCCTGCAGGAGGAATGGAAACAGCAATGGCTGGCACTGGAAGCACACCAAGACCTGGCAGCACTGGAAAAAAACCTAGAAGCAGCTGAGCGTGCTTATCAGCAAGAAGCACGCAAAGTCACCGGGTTGCGCGAGCTGGCAGCGGCCAGCCTCTCGCAAGCCGTTACCGCTGCAATGCAAGGGCTGGGCATGACCGGGGGCCGCCTGCTGGTCACGGTGCAAAAAAGCCCCCAAACTGCCGTGCATGGGCAAGACACGGTGGAGCTTCTGATTGCCGGACATGCCGGCTCCACAGCCCGCCCGATTGCCAAAGTCGCATCGGGCGGCGAGCTTTCGCGTATCGCGTTAGCCATCGCCGTCACCACTAGCCTGCTGGAGCAGGCTCCCACCCTGGTATTCGACGAAGTCGACGCCGGCATCGGGGGCTCGGTGGCACATGAGGTCGGCCGGCTGATGCGCCAACTGGGCGCGTTTCGCCAGGTTCTGGCTGTCACCCATCTGGCGCAAGTCGCCGCCTGCGCCAACCACCACTATCTGGTCAGCAAAACGGCTGCGGCATCGGGGCAAGCCCCTGCAAGCAGCGACGTGCAGGCGCTAGCACCTGAGGCGCGCCTGCAGGAGATTGCCCGCATGCTGGGAGGGAATGCCCAATCTGTGGCATCAATGAACCATGCCCGGGAAATGCTGGCCCAGGCCCAGTCCAGCCCATCAACCACCTCTTTGCCTGCGCCCTGATCCCATGTCCGCTCCCAATGCTTCACACCCTGTCAATCTGCCCCATAATTTGCGGCTTGTCGTGATCAGCGGCATGTCGGGAGCCGGAAAATCCGTGGCGTTGCACGCCCTGGAGGATGCTGGCTACTATTGCGTGGACAACCTGCCGCCGGCATTGCTGCTGCCCCTATTGCAGGACATGGGCGAAAACCTGCCAAGCCTGCGCATGGCCATTTCAATGGACGCCCGCAGCAGTGCCGAAGCCCTGGCCGCCATTCCTGCCGAACTGGATTTGTTGCGCGAACGTGGTGTGGAAGTCATCCCGCTGTTTCTGGACGCCAGCAATGAAATCATCATGCGACGCTATTCGGAAACGCGCCGCAAACATCCGCTGACACGCATTACCAGCGACAACCAGGGCAAGGATCTGCTTGACGCCATTAAGCAGGAACGTATCCTGCTTGCCCCGTTGCGCGAACGCGCCCACGTCATCGACACGACCATGACGCGCGCCGCCCAGTTGCGCACCCAGATCAAGGAATTGCTGACGATCAGCCAGCGGCAACTGACCCTGGTGCTGGAATCATTTGCATTCAAGCGCGGCGTGCCCACCGATGCCGATTACGTGTTTGATGTGCGCATGCTGCCCAACCCCCACTACGAGCCACATTTGCGGCCCTTGACCGGCTGCGACCAGCCCGTGGCGGAATATCTGCAACAGCAGCCCAAGGTCGCGCTGATGCACCGGCACATCCGCGATTTCCTGCGCCAGTGGCTGCCGGAACTGGCCAGCGACCACCGCAGCTATGTAACCGTGGCCATTGGTTGCACCGGCGGACAGCACCGGTCGGTTTATCTGGTGGAGCAGCTCTACGGCGATTTCAGCGCCGAATGGACCTGCCTCAAGCGCCACCGCGAAATGGAGTTGGCGCGCATCTGATGCCGCTCGGCGGCGAGCCCCTCTCTTCGAGGGCATTTTGAACCCGCCATCCGCAACGTCTGTTTTGTCCGCGTCAATTTTTGACAAATGACGGAGCGCCAAGCAAGGCATCCAGCCATTTGCGCACGGGAGCGGGCAAGCCCAATTCACGCCATTGCCTGCACCAGGCGCCCTGCAGATTCGGCGGTCCTGTCACCTGATCAGACACCGCGACACTGATGGGATGCAGCAGCAGGTCCTTGTGCGTAAGAACGTGCGCAATTGACGGATGAACCCGGCACTCCCATCGGCCCGGTAATTGTCCGATAGCTGTCTGCATCGAGGCTTCATCCTGGAAAACCGGCAGGCAATGCAGACCGCCCCATATTCCCCCGTGGGGCCGCTTGTGCAAAAAGACCTCCGTTGCACCCGATTCTGGCGCCCGGATCAAGGCCATCAACCACC
>JAGPIR010000206.1 GCA_018054915.1 Allobrachymonas sp. | reverse complement strand
TTCGCGGCAGCGCCCACCGAAGGCGAGGCCGAAACCGCTCTGCGCCAGCGCCTCAAAGCGCCCGCCCTGAACGAGGGACAGCGGCTGTATGTGTCTGCGCCACTCAAAACCGGCCGCATCGCCGTCAAGGACGAAAACGTCTGCCTGCATTGCGGCCTGTGCGCCGAGCGCTGCCCCACGGGCGCCTGGGACATGCAGAAGTTCACCTTGATCACCGCCACGGCGGGCGATACCTGCATGCCCTGCCATGCCGCACAGGCGGACAAGGAGGCTCAGACATGAAACCGATCGAAGCCATCAACGACTTTGTCATCAAGTTCGCCAACATCAACGGATCGGGCTCGGCCAGCGCCAACGAGCTGTTTGCCAAGGCCATTTTGCGCATGGGCGTGCCGGTGAGCCCGCGCAATATTTTTCCCAGCAACATCCAGGGTCTGCCCACCTGGTACGAAGTGCGCGTGAGCGAACAGGGCTGGCTGGGGCGGCGCGGCGGCGTGGACATGATGGTGGCCATGAATCCGCAGACCTGGGACGCCGACGTGGCCGAAATCGAACCCGGCGGCTATCTGTTCCATGACAACACACGTCCCGTGGACGCCTCACGCCTGCGGCAGGACATCCACGTCATCGGCATGCCGCTGACCGAGATCTGCAATGCCGTCTACACCGATGTACGGCAGCGGCAGCTGTTCAAAAACATTGTGTATGTCGGAGCGCTGTCGGTGCTGCTGGATATCGATCGCAGCCAATTCCACGGACTGTTTGCCGAACAGTTCCGGGGCAAGGAAAAACTGATCGACGCCAATCTCCGCGCGCTGGAGCTCGGGCGCAGTTTTGCCCGCGAACATCTGAACGGACCACTGGGCATCCGTGTGCGCCGCTCCGAAGGAGTGGGCAGCCGCATCTTTGTCGACGGCAACACCGCCACCGGCCTGGGGTGCGTCTATGGCGGCGCAACCGTTTGCGCCTGGTATCCCATCACGCCATCAACCTCGGCGGCCGAGTCCTTCATGAAATATTGCGCGAAATACCGCACCGACGCCCAGACCGGCCGCCAGCGCTGCGCGATTGTCCAGGCCGAAGACGAACTGGCCGCCATCGGCATCGTCCTGGGCGCGGGCTGGAACGGTGCCCGCGCATTCACCGCCACCTCCGGCCCCGGCATTTCCCTGATGACCGAATTCATCGGCCTGGGACATTTTGCCGAGATCCCCGCCGTGCTGATCAACGTACAGCGTGGCGGGCCTTCCACAGGCATGCCCACGCGCACCCAGCAATCCGACCTGCTAGCCTGCGCCTACGCCTCGCACGGCGACACCAAGCACATCTTGCTGTTCCCGCATGACCCCACCGAATGCTTCGAGCATGCCGCCACCGCGCTGGATCTGGCCGAGCGTTTTCAGACCCCGGTATTCGTGATGAGCGACCTGGATATCGGCATGAACCAGCATCTGTGCAAGCCGTTCCAATGGGACGATGCGCGTGAATATGACCGCGGCAAGGTCATGAGCGCCGCCGAGCTCGATGCCGGCAAGGAATTCGCCCGCTACAAGGATGTGGACGGCGACGGCATTGCGTGGCGCACGTTGCCGGGCACCCACCCCACCAGAGGCAGCTACTTCACGCGCGGCACCACGCGCAACCCCCATGCCGTCTATTCCGAACGCGGTGAAGACTACACCTACAACATGCAGCGCCTGCTCAAAAAACTGGAAACCGCCGTCCGCATGGCGCCGCAACCGGTAGTGCAACCGGCTGCGCAACCCACCCGGCTGGGCGTGTTGTATTTCGGCTCCACCAGCGCCGCCATGGCCGAGGCGCTCGACGCCCTGGCCGCGCAAGGCATTCATCTCGATGCCATGCGGGTGTGCGCCTTTCCGTTTGCCGAGAGTGTGCGCGCGTTCATTGATGCGCATGACCCGGTCTATGTGGTCGAACAGAACCGCGACGCGCAAATGCGCACCATGCTCATGACCGAGCTGGACGCGAACCCCTCCAGGCTGCAGCGCGTGCTGCACTACGACGGCACCCCCATCACGGCACGCTTCATCATCGACGCCATTGCGCGGCACGCCCACCAAACGGCCGCAGAAGCCCCTCCGGAGGCAGCATGACCTTTATCGCCAAACCCAGTCTGCACCATCCCTCGCTCCCAAAAAACGAGATCGGCTACACGCGCCGCGACTACGAAGGCAAGGTCTCCACGCTGTGCGCGGGTTGCGGGCACGACTCCATTTCCGCCGCCATCGTCCAGGCCTGCTGGGAGCTCAACATCGAGCCCCATCGCGTGGCCAAGCTCTCGGGCATCGGCTGCAGCTCCAAAACGCCCGACTATTTCCTGGGCGCCTCACACGGGTTCAACAGCGTGCACGGACGCATGCCCAGCGTCCTCACGGGCGCCAGCCTGGCCAACCGCGATCTGCTGTACCTCGGCATCTCGGGCGACGGCGATTCGGCCTCCATCGGGCTGGGCCAGTTCGTCAACAGCATGCGCCGCAATGTCAACATGACCTACATCGTTGAAAACAACGGCGTCTACGGCCTGACCAAGGGGCAGTTTTCCGCCACAGCCGACAAGGGCAGTACCAGCAAGCGCGGCGCCGTTAATGCCGACAGCCCGGTGGAACTGGTCGATTTGGCGCTACAAATGGGTGCCACTTTTGTGGCACGCAGCTTTTCGGGCGACAAGGCACAACTGGTGCCGCTCATCAAGGGCGCCATGCGCCACCACGGCGCCGCCTTCATCGATGTGATCAGTCCCTGCGTAACCTTCAACAACCACCCCGGCAGCACCCGCAGCTACGATTACGTGCGCGCACACAACGAAGCGGTCAACCGCATCGATTTCATTGCGCCGCGCAGCGAAATCACCACCCAATACGCCCCCGGCGAAGTGACCGACGTGCGCATGCACGACGGTTCGCTGTTGCGCCTGCGCAAGCTCCACACCGATTACAGTTCCACCGATCGCTCTGCGGCCATGAAATACCTGCACGACCACCGCCTGCAGGGCGAAGTGGTCACCGGCCTGCTGTATGTCGAAACCGGCACGCCGGATTTTGCCGATAGCATGCATCTGGCCGAGCGGCCCCTCAACACCATGGGCAAGGCCGAGCTATGTCCGGGACAGGCCGAGCTGGAAAA
>JAGPIR010000205.1 GCA_018054915.1 Allobrachymonas sp. | reverse complement strand
TTCGGCCTTGAGATCGTTGATGTAGCGTTGGGCACGGCCTACCAGCGTACCCAGGGTGCGAGCAATGCCGGGAAGTTTTTCAGGGCCGACAACGATCAGGGCGACGATGCCAATCAGGGTCAGCTTGGAAATGCCCAGATCAATCATGTGCAGAATGCCATGCGATATTTTTTAGGACTTGGGCCTGCTTTCAACATCGATGGTGTGCTCGTCAATAGGAGATGAAGACTCATGCGCCACGCGCGGTGGCACGGTGGGGACTTTTTCGTCCTCGTGCATGCCTTCTTTGAAGCCCTTGACGGCACTGCCCAGATCCTTGCCGATGTTCTTGAGCTTGCCGGTGCCGAACACTATAGCCACAATCAGCAGAACAATCAGCCAGTGCCAGATGGACATTGTTCCCACGGTTTGCCTCCTTCTTGCAAATTCGACTGCATTGTACGCTGGGTGTTGTATGTGTGTACAGGCGAAGCGTTACACGGCGGCGACGCAAATTGGCGATTTTTGCTTCATTGCTGCAAACGTCCGCCCAAGGCCGGAGTGGATGGTGGACACACCGAGAATCCTGCATGAAAACATCAATATTTTGCCGGGTTCACGGATTACCACTTCAGTTGTGTTATGTTCGATACTTGTTTTTCCACTTCCCACAACAAGAGCCTGACTTCCCGATCTCGTCTACCTGCCGATAGCACCGGGAACAGCTTTTATCAACACGGAGAATATCGTGAGCAACAAAGGCCAATTGCTGCAAGATCCTTTCCTCAACGCGCTGCGCCGCGAACATGTGCCCGTTTCCATCTATCTGGTTAATGGCATCAAGCTGCAGGGACAAATTGAGTCGTTTGACCAATATGTGGTTCTGCTGCGCAATACCATTACCCAAATGGTGTACAAGCATGCCATTTCAACGATTGTGCCGGGCCGCGCTGTTAACTTTTCTGCAGCGGCGCTTGAAGAAATGGTGGCAACCGCTGAGCCGCCTATCCAGTCCTGATGGGATTCAGGGAAAAGTGCCGCAAGCAGGCACGAGGTTGCCACGTGATGCGTGATCTGCATTTGCCGGACCTGCAGGCAGTTGTTCATTGACTGATTTTGCAGACACCTCCGATTTCATGCCGCACGCCGTACTGATTGGCGTTGATCTGGGGCAGCCACATTTTGACGGCGAACTGGAAGAGCTTGGTTTGCTGGCGCAGACTGCCGGGCTGGAGCCTGTGGCGTGCATTACCTGCAAGCGCCAAGCGCCTGATGCTGCCTTGTTTGTGGGCAGCGGAAAGGCTGAAGAAATCAGGGAGCTGGCCCGAGCACATGGAGCAACTGAAATTCTGTTTGACCAGTCCCTGAGTCCGGCGCAACAGCGCAATCTGGAGCGTTTTTTCGAGTTGCCGGTCAACGACCGCACCATGCTGATCCTGCAGATTTTTGCCCAGCGGGCCCGCAGCCACGAAGGCAAACTCCAGGTCGAATTGGCTCGGCTGCAATACCTCAGTACGCGTCTGGTGCGCCGCTGGAGCCACCTGGAACGGCAGCAGGGCGGAATCGGCACGCGTGGCGGGCCGGGCGAGCGGCAGATCGAACTGGACCGCCGCATGATCGGGGATGCCATCAAGCGCACGCGCGCACAATTGCAGAAGGTCAAGCGGCAACGCACCACCCAGCGCCGCCAGCGCCAGCGTACCGGTACGTTTGCAATTTCCCTTGTCGGATATACCAATGCCGGCAAGTCCACGCTGTTCAACGCGCTGGTTAAGGCGCGTGCCTATGCTGCCGACCAACTGTTTGCAACGCTCGATACCACCACGCGGCAACTGTATTTGCCGCAAATCGGGCGCTCGGTTTCCCTTTCGGATACGGTGGGGTTCATCCGTGATCTGCCGCATGGACTGGTGGAAGCCTTCGAAGCTACCTTGCAAGAAGCGGTCGATGCTGATCTGCTGTTGCATGTGGTGGATGGGGCAAGCCCGCATTGGCCTGAACAAATCGGCGAGGTGCAGCGGGTGCTTGCGGATATTGGCGCAGGCGATGTTGAGCAAATTCTGGTGTTCAACAAAATCGATGCAATGCCGCCGCAACGTCAGCCCGAACGCCTGCAGGACAGCTACGCCATCGACGGAAAACAGGTTCCACGCATTTACATCAGCGCGCACCAGGGACAGGGGCTGGATGCCTTGCGCGAAGCCATTGCCCGGGCCGCTGTTTCTACGACGGATCAGGCTGCGGCAGGCTGGTATAGTCAGTCGCCGGATGGCGATCTTCCGCCGCCAGAGGGGGGCAGCTAGCAGGGTTTTGATGATCTGTTCAACGGCTGTGTGCGCGCATTGCGCAGAAAACCTGAACAGAGTTCCAGGAATGGATACAGGCATCAGTTGCCGCAACATATTGCGGCGCAGACAGGGGTAGAAATTGGGCGACTGGTTTGGCAAGAAAAGGAACAAAGGGAATATGCCCTGGCCAGGTGGTGCGCACAACCGGTCTTCGGATACCGCCAATGTGACCCGGCGTGCTACTATTTTCGTGCTGGTGGCCGTGTTCGTGGCCTGGTTGATGAGCGGCGTGTTTGTTCTCAAGGAAAACGAGCGGGCAGCCGTGCTGCGGCTGGGAAAATTCCACCGCGTAGCCGGATCGGGGTTGCACTGGACGCTGCCGTATCCGTTTGAAACGCACGAAATCCTGTTGCTGGCTGAAAGTGGATCGATTCTGATTGGCGATGTTTCAGCACTGCCACTTTCTGGCCTGCGCGATGCGGAATTGCTGACAGCAGATGGCTATGTCGTGGATGTACGGCTGATGGCCCAATACCGGGTCCGGGACATTGCCCAATATTTCTCGACACAAGCACAAGATGTCGAGCTCGTGCTCAAGCAGTCGGGCGCAAGCGCCTTGCGCGAGGTGGTGGGGCGCATGGAGCTTGCTGAGATTGTTGGCGGCAAACCCGAGCAGATTATCGGACGCGTGCGGCCGCAATGGCAGGCCGCGCTCGATGGCGTACAAAGCGGCATCGAAATCACCAATCTATCTGCCGGGCCTGATGCCGTACAGGCGCCCGAAGCCTTGAAGGCAGTCTATGCCGAAGTGGAAAAGGTCCGGCAGGACAAGGCGCAGGCCGCCGAGCAGGCGGCCGCGTATGCCAGCCAGACTCTGTCTGCCGCCGAGCGGGAAG
>JAGPIR010000204.1 GCA_018054915.1 Allobrachymonas sp. | reverse complement strand
CCGTTCAGCGCAATTGCAGCAGGCACGGCTGTTTCCGCTGGGCGCGCTGACCCGGCAACTGCAGGGCGAAGCCCTTACGGGCATGGTCGAACTTGCCGAATCCGGCTGCATCGGCTTCAGCCAGGCCGAACAGCCCATCAAGAGCACGCAGGTATTGCTGCGAGCCTTGCAATACGCCGCCACTTTTGGCTATACCGTGTGGCTGCGGCCCCAGGAGCCCTGGCTCGGCACCGGCGTGGCAGCCAGCGGTGCGCTGGCAACCCGCATGGGTCTTGCAGGGGTGCCAGTGCTGGCCGAGACCCTGGCGCTCATGACGATTGCGGCGCTCATGGAAGCCACCGGCGCCAAGGTGCATGTGTGCCGTCTCTCCAGCGCCGCAGGCGTCGAGCTGGTGCGCCAGGCCAAGGAGCGCGGCCTGCCCATGACCTGCGACGTCAGCGTCAACAGCCTGCACCTGTGCGAAACCGACATTGGCTACTTCGACAGCCGCGCACGCCTGACGCCACCGTTGCGCAGCGCGTCTGACCGTACCGCCTTGCGCGCGGCCCTGCGCGACGGCATCATCGACGCGCTAGTGAGTGACCACACACCGGTGGAAGCCGATGAAAAAATCCAGCCGTTCAGCGATGCCGCTCCCGGGGCCACCGCTCTGGAACTGTTGCTGCCCCTCACCCTGCAATGGGCGCGCAGCGAAAACATTGCACTGCCGCAAGCGCTGGCTGCAGTCACCAGCCGTCCGGCACAGATCCTCGGTTCCTGCCTGGGTACCGATTGCAGCATCGGCCAACTGACGCCCGGAGGCGTGGCCGATATCTGCATCGTCAACCCCGATGCCGGCTGGACGGTCGGCGCCGACACCTTGCGCAGCCAAAGCAAATTCACGCCGTTCGAAGGGCAAACGCTCCAGGGCCGCGTGATCCATACGCTGGTAAGCGGGCAGTTGGCGTTTGCTGCTGCAGCGCAGTAACCGTACCGCTCCGCATGTCTGCCTCCATGCTGTCCGCGCCCCGGCGCAACTGGCTGCGCGGCACATGGCGGGTCCTGCGGTTGACGGTTCACACACTGACCGGTTTATGGATCGTACTGGTGCGCTTTGACCGGTTAACGCCCGGCCAGCGCCAAAGGGAAGTGCAACGCTGGGCGGCTGGCGTGATGCGGCACTGCGGCATCACCCTGCAGGTGCAGGGCGCGCCCGCGCAACCGGTGGCCGGCGGCACAGGCGTACTGCTGGCAGCCAATCACCTGTCATGGCTGGACATTTCAGTCTTGCACGCCGTGGCATTTTGCCGCTTTGTTTCCAAAGACGAAGTGCGTCGCTGGCCGCTGCTGGGAGCACTTGCAACCGGAACCGGGACCCTGTATCTGCAACGCACATCGCGGCGTGATGCCAAGCGCGTGCTGCACACCATTGCCGAAGCCTTGCGCGACGGGGATACGGTTGCCATTTTTCCTGAAGGCACTACCAGCGACGGCTTGTCGCTTTTACATTTTCATGCCAATCTGCTGCAAGCGCCAATCGCCGTTGAGGCGCCGGTTCAGCCTGTTGCCTTGCGGTTTTTCGATGCGCAGGGCCGTTTGAGCCTGTCTCCTTGCTACATTGGCAACGACACTCTGGTCGTATCCCTGTGGCGCACCCTGTGCGATCGGGGCCTGACGGCACAGGTGCGCTACGGAACGCCACAAACCGCACAAGGACGGGATCGCCAGCAATGGGCACGCGATCTGCACGCCGAAGTGGCAGGCATGCTGGGCGTACCCGCGACAATGAAAACCCCTGAGCCAGCCGCGCCCGCTAGCGACAATGCACGGCCCGCGATGGATCGGCTCATCATCGGCTGAAAACAACAGCGCCGTGGCAAGCGGCCCTTCAGCGCAACAAAGTGATCAGGCTGGAGGTATCCCAGCGGCTGCCACCCGCCGCCTGTATCTGCGCATAGAACTGGTCCACCAGCGCCGTGACGGGCAACCGGGCGCCAGTGCGCCGTGCTTCTTCCAGCACCATGGCAAGATCCTTGCGCATCCAGTCAACGGCAAAACCGAAATCAAAATGCCCCTGCAGCATGGTGTGACTGCGGTTTTCCATCTGCCAGCTTTGCGCCGCGCCCTTGCTGATGGCCTGGAGCACCTTGTCCATGTCAAGACCGGCTATCTGGCCGAATGCAATGGCCTCGGAGAGGCCCTGAACCAGCCCGGCAATGCAGATCTGATTCACCATTTTGGCGAGTTGCCCGCTGCCGGTTTCACCCATGCGGGTGCAAGTTCTGGCAAAAGCGGCAATTACCGGTTCAGCGCGATCGAACACCTCTTGGCCGGCGCCGCACATGACCGTGAGTTGGCCATTTTCGGCTCCGGCCTGCCCCCCGGAAACCGGTGCATCCATGAAATGCACCCCCTGCGCGCGGGCAAAGGCATCGAGTTCACGCGCCACCCGGGCCGAGGCGGTGGTGTGATCCACCAGGGTGCTTCCGGGCCGCATGCCCGCCAGGGCTCCATCGTCGCCCAACACCACGCTGCGCAGGTCATCGTCGTTTCCGACGCAACAAAATACAAGATTGGCGTCGGCCGCTGCTTCACGCGGGGTCGCAGCAGATACACCGCCGCATTGGCGCACCCACTGCGCCGCTTTGGCCGCCGTGCGGTTGTACACCGTGACCTGGTGCCCAGCACGCACCAAGTGGGCGGCCATCGGGTAGCCCATAACGCCCAGGCCCAGGAAAGCCACTCTTTGCGGCTGACATACCGTATAAGTTCTGTCGGCGATCTGGCGCATTCCTCGCTCCTGTCAATATCAAAAACAAACTGGAAAAACAAAAATGGCAGGAATTTCCTGCCATGGTTGACGATTGACATGCCTGCAATCACAACACTGCCAGGTGTTCGGTGCCTGCAGCGAGGTCGGTGGTGGCCGCACGCTGGGAATGCAGCTTGATCTGCAGGCGCAAATCGTTCTGCGAGTCGGCGTTGCGCAGCGCATCCTGATACGAAATCGTGCCCTCTTCAAAGGCGTCGAACAGCGCCTGATCGAAGGTCTGCATGCCGATGTCTCGGCTGCGCTTCATCACCTCCTTGATTTCACCGACTTCACCCTTGAAGATCATGTCGGAAATCAGCGGCGAGTTGAGCATGATTTCAATCACAGCCACGCGGCCTTTGGCATTTTCGCGCGG
>JAGPIR010000203.1 GCA_018054915.1 Allobrachymonas sp. | reverse complement strand
GCTGCGTGACCTGGAAACCATCCGCCTCGCCCTGACCGCGGCTGAAACAGGCCACTTGGTGTTCGGCACCCTGCACACTTCGTCGGCAGCGAAGACCATTGACCGCGTGGTTGACGTGTTCCCGGCAGAAGAAAAGGACATGGTGCGCGCCATGCTTTCCGAATCGCTGCGTGCCGTCATTTCACAAACCCTGCTGAAGACAAAGGACGGCCAGGGCCGCGCTGCGGCGCACGAAATCATGATCGGCACCCCGGCCATCCGCAACCTGATCCGTGAAAACAAGGTGGCACAGATGTATTCGTCAATCCAGACCGGCCAAGCCATGGGCATGCAGACCCTCGACCAGTGCCTGGTGGACATGGTGCGGCGCAATATCGTATCGAGCAGTGAAGCCCGCCTGCGCGCCGCCAACAAGGATGCCTTCCCGGCCTGAGCCAGGTCGCACACATAACTACGGAGAACACGATGGAACGCGATCAGGCGATGAAATTCATGCACGACCTTCTGCGATTGATGACGCAGAAGCGCGGTTCGGACCTTTTCATCACTGCCGGCTTTCCGCCGGCAATCAAGGTGGACGGCAAGATCACCCCGGTATCCAATCAGATTCTGAACTCACAGCACACCGCCGAGCTGGCGCGCGCAATCATGAACGACCGCCAGGCCGCCGAATTCGAGGCCACGCGTGAATGCAATTTCGCCATTTCGCCCTCCGGCATCGGTCGTTTCCGTGCCAATGCGTTGATCCAGCAAGGCCGCGTCGCCTTGGTCTGCCGCACCATCAACATGACCATTCCCACGCTGGACGAACTGGGCCTGCCCCCGGTCATCAAGGATCTGGCCATGACCAAGCGCGGCCTGATGATTTTCGTCGGCGGCACCGGCACCGGCAAAACCACCTCGCTGGCCGCACTGGTCGACTACCGCAACGAGAACAGCTTCGGTCACATCATCACCATCGAGGACCCGATTGAATACGTGCACGAGCACAAGAACTGCATCGTCACCCAGCGCGAAGTCGGCGTCGACACCGACGACTGGGGGCCGGCGCTGAAAAACACCCTGCGCCAGGCGCCGGATGTCATCCTGATGGGGGAAATCCGCGACCGCGAAACGATGGATTACGCCATCGCTTTTGCCGAAACAGGCCACCTGGCACTGGCGACGCTGCACGCCAACAGTACCAACCAGGCCATCGACCGCATCATCAACTTCTTCCCGGAAGAGCGCCGCCACCAGCTCCTGATGGATCTGTCGCTGAACCTGCGCGCCATCGTCTCACAGCGCCTGCTGCCAAAAAAGGACGGCAAGGGACGCCTACCGGCGATCGAAGTCATGCTCAACTCGCCCCTCATTTCCGACCTGATCTTCAAGGGCGAAGTGCATGAAATCAAGGAAATCATGAAGAAATCGCGCGAACTGGGCATGCAGACCTTCGACCAGGCGCTGTTCGATCTCTACGATGCCGGCCGCATCACCTACGAAGACGCCCTGCGCAATGCCGATTCGCTCAACGATCTGCGCCTGCAGATCAAGCTCAACGCCAAGGAATCACGCGACCGCGACCTCGGCGCCGGCATCAGCCACCTCGATATCGTTTAACCCCGCAAGGATCACATCATGCTCTCTCGCATTTCCCGCCTCCTGCTCCCGCTTCTTGCCAGCCTTCTGATCGGGCAAGCGCATGCAGGACTGGACGCCATCAGCAATGCCGACGCCGGCTCCGGCGTGCGCGAAGCACTGGCCAAAGGCGCCGAATTCGCCGTGGCGTCACTCGGCAAGGACAACGGCTTTCTCGCCAACGACAAGGTAAAAATCCCCCTTCCGGGCTATCTGCAGAAAGTGGAAGGCGGCTTGCGCATGTTCGGCATGGGCAAGCAGGCTGACCAGTTGGTCAACACGATGAACCACGCTGCAGAAAATGCCGTGGCCGAAGCCATGCCCATCCTTTCGGACTCGATCCGCAAGATGACCCTGCAGGATGCCAAAGCCATCCTGACTGGAGGTGACGATAGCGTGACGCAATACTTCCAGCGCTCGTCGAGCGACCAGCTGACGAAGAAATTCCTGCCCATCGTCAAAGCGGCCACCGCCAAACTGCAACTCGCCGAGCAGTACAACACCTTTGCCGGCAAAGCGGCCAGCATGGGTTTGATCGACAAGAAAGACGCCGATATTGACAGCTACGTCACGCAAAAAGCCATGGACGGCCTCTTCCTGATGATCGCCGAGGAAGAGAAAAAGCTGCGCAGCAACCCGATGCAGGCCGGTAGCGCGCTGCTGAAGAAGGTCTTCGGCGCGCTGTAAGCGCGGGGTGATTCAAGTTCCCGCAAAGAACTGACGTAGACCGGGCCAGGAGGTCCGGTCATGAACACATCCCGACTCGCTTCAACCACCCGCCAGCCCAGCCCGGAAACTGTCGGGCGCACCCAGCAGGCACAGGCGCCGGCCGTTCGCCGGGTCGAAGCCATGGAAGCAGCAAGCAATGAGCGGGAGCGTTCGCTGCAGCAGGAAGTGGCCCTGATCGATCAGAAGGCCATTGGCCCCTACCAGGGCGCCGAACGACGCCGTGCCGAGGCCCGCGCCCTGGCTGACGAACTGCTGGAACAGCGCAACGTGCGCCAGTTGGTGCGGGCCATGGACACCCGCGGCCGACGGCCCGGACAGATCGACGAGAATATCTGACGGTCGAATGCGCTAAAATCGCCCCACCCGGCCAGATGGCCGGGTTTTATTTTTGTCGCCCTTCGTTCCTCACATGCACGGACTCAACCCACAACAACGCGCCGCCATCCAGTACCTGGACGGACCCTTGCTGGTACTGGCCGGTGCCGGTTCGGGGAAAACCCGCGTCATTACGCAAAAAATCGCCCACCTCGTAGACAACTGCGGTCTGCAGGCCCGCAACATTGCCGCCATCACGTTCACCAACAAGGCGGCCCGGGAAATGCAGGAACGCGTCGGCAAACTGCTGCCGGCAGCGCAAGCCGGCGAGTTGCAGATTTCCACCTTCCACTCCCTCGGCGTGCGCATCCTGCGCGAAGAAGCGCGCGCCCTGGGGTACAAACCCCGCTTTTCCATTTTCGATGCAGCTGATTGCGCCGGCATCATTGGCGATTGCGCCAAGACGGTGGACAAATCAACACTGCGCCACCTGCAATCCATCATCT
>JAGPIR010000202.1 GCA_018054915.1 Allobrachymonas sp. | reverse complement strand
TGTGGTGCGTGGTTTGCCCGGCAATGCGCTGCTGCTGGGCGAAATGGGCATTGGCAACACCTCGGTGGCGTCGCTGTTGCTGGCGCGCCTGTGTGGCGTGTCGCTGGAGGACTGCACCGGCGCCGGCACCGGCCTGGATGCGGGCGGGGTGGCACGCAAGCGTGCCGTGCTGGCGCAGGCGCTGGCGGCCAATGAAGGCGCGGTCAACCCGCTCGACGCATTGGCCGCGCTGGGCGGTTTCGAGGTGGCCACGCTGGTGGGCGCCGTGCTGCAAGCCTCGTCGGAGCGCCGGGTGATCGTGGTCGATGGCTTCATCACCAGCGCCGCTGTGCTGGTGGCTGCCCGCCTGCAGCCCCACGTGCTGCAGCGCTGCGTGTTCGCCCACGGCTCGGCTGAGCCCGGCCACGCGCATATGCTGGCGCACTTGCTGCCTGGCCAACAGCCCCAACCGCTGCTCGACCTGGGCCTGCGCCTGGGCGAAGGCTCGGGCGCGGCCCTGGCCTGGCCGCTGTTGCAATCGGCTTGTGCCGTGTTGCGCGAGATGGCCAGCTTTGAGGCGGCGGGGGTAGCAACGCAGTCGGTGTGAGCGGTGTGAGGCATGAGGCGCGCACGGTTTTGACGCTGTGCCGCACTCGCGTTAGTATTACAGACGTTATTACGAAAGCGACCATGCACACCCTCAAACTTACCCAGATCGGCAACTCGGTCGGCGCCATCTTTCCCAAAGAGTTGCTGGCGCGCCTGCAGCTCGAAAAAGGTGACGAGCTGTACGTCACCGAAACCCCCGACGGCCTGCGCATCACCACGCACAACCCTGAATTTGAAGCGCAGATGCGCGTGGCGCGCGAGATCATGAAAGAGCGCCGCGCCGTTTTGCACGAGCTGGCCAAATGACGCGCGAATGGGTCTGGCTGGACCGCGCCGTCATCCTTGCCATCCACGATATGCAACTGGCTGAACACGGCGGCGGCGCGGGTGTGCGCGATGCCGGCTTGCTCGACTCGGCGCTGGGCAAGCCCCTGCACCTGCAGGCCTACGGCGAGCCGCCCCCTGACGCGGCTGCGCTGGCCGCCTCGTATGGCTACGGGATCTCTCGCAACCATCCATTTATCGACGGCAACAAGCGCACCGGCTTTGTGGCGGCTGAGCTGTTTTTGCGCCTCAATGGACTGGCGCTGCACGCCGACGATGCGTCGTGCGTGCTGACGATGCTCGCCGTCGCCGCAGGCGACATGCCAGAACAAGAGTTTGCCGCGTGGCTGCGCGCGCACACTGCGGCGCGGGCATGAGTTGATTTGAAAATTTAAGCTATTTAGGCCTCTGGCGCTTATATGGTAAGCGCTAGTAGCTATCAATAGCATAGCTAGCGGGGTGGCTGCCATGGTGTGCGCATGTGCGTGGCGCGCCAGGCGGTGCGCCCAAATGGCAGCTGATCAACCAACGCAGGTCTGGTTGCGCCCCTGTTCCTTGGCTTGGTAAAGGGCGGCGTCGGCGCGCGATAGCATGGCGTCCAGGGTGTCCGCCGGGCCGTGCCAGCTGGTCACCCCGATGCTGAGCTGGCAATCGAGCGGGTGGCCGGCCTGCAGCAGGGCATGGATGCGTTGCGCCACACGGCTGGCGGCAAGGGCATCGGTGTCGGGCAACAAGACCAGAAACTCTTCGCCCCCATAGCGACCCAGCCGGTCCTCGCTGCGCAAGGCCGCTGCCGTACAGGCCGCGAAATGCACCAGCACCGCATCGCCGTGCTGATGGCCGTGCGTGTCGTTCACCATCTTGAAGTTGTCCAGGTCGAGCATCATGATCGACGGCCCGTGGCCATAGCGGCGGGCGCGGTCCAGTTCTTCCTGGCACGCCAGCATGACGGCGCGGCGGTTCAGCGACTGGGTGAGCGAGTCGTGCGTGGCCAGGTGCTCCAGCTCGGTGCGCAACCGGTCGGTGGCCAGCAGGATGGCGCCGATGGACAGCATCAGCACCGTCAGCACATAGGCGCCGATATACACCGTCTGGTAAAGCGAGGACTCCATGATGTCGTTGCCCGCCCGGCCCATCAGCACCGAGATGAACCGCGTGCACAGCACCAGGATGTGCGTGGCCAGAACCACCTGGACCAGGCGCATGGGAAAGCCCTTGCCACCGTGCCGCCAGAGAAAGCGCAGGTGCGCGCCATACAGCGTGGCCATCATCAGCGTGAAGATGGCGATGCGCAGCGAATAGCTGGGCGCAACGTAGGTCAGCCACATGAATACCACTGTGGACGCTGCCATCACGCTGCCCCACACGACCCACCCCCCACCATGCCCCAGGAATCGACGGCTCCCGATATAGTGAACCGTTGCGCCCAGCACCAGCGCCTGGTTGGCAAGCACCATGGTCAGCAAATCGGGCAGCTCGTCCCGTGCGCTGAAGAGCACGGTGGAGGCCAGCCACAGCACCGGTGCGGCCGCCCAATAGTCCAGACCGCGGATATTGGGCGGGTAGTTGCGCCGCATGAACAAAAGCACCACCGCCATCATGGCGGACATGAAGCCACCCATGGCTATGAGGGAACGCGGATCGAGTTGCATTTTCCGGCGTTGGGTGAGGGGGCGGGCTATGTAAGGAAGTGTTTCGTTCAGTATAGTCAGCCCGCCCATTTTGGGCGAACGAATTTGTGCAGTGGCAGGCCGCAAGCGGTGCGGATGCTGTGCTTGGCTTGGTCAACGCAGTGCAACCGGCATAAGAAAAGCCGCCCACTGGTGGGCGGCTTGGGGTTTGTGAGCGCCGTGCCGCTCAGGTGGAGGTGGTCACACGCTCCATGCGGGTGAGCGGCAGGGCTTCGTCGGCATTGGTGGCCGTTTGCATCACAAAGTTGAACTTTGAGCGCGTGAAGGGCGCATGGATGCCCAGCGACTCGTAGCCTGCAGGCGCCACGTTCTTCTCCAGGCCCACGATCAGGCCATCGCGCGTGGCGAAGGCAAAGTCGTCGTCAATGTAGGTGTCACCCGGAATGTTGACCTGTGTGGTCAGCGTGCGCATGCCCGGTGCCACCACCAGAAAGTGGATGTGCGCGGGCCGGTTGCCGTGGCGGCCCAGGGCCTCGAACAGCTCGGACGTGGGGCTGTTGGGTGGAATGGCGTAGCCCGGTGGCAGGAACGAGCGAAAGCGGTACTGGCCCTTGGCATCGGTCTCGATGCGGCGGCGCAGCTCG
>JAGPIR010000201.1 GCA_018054915.1 Allobrachymonas sp. | reverse complement strand
ATCATGATCAACCCCGGGTCCGCCATGATGAGGGCGTCAGGCCGCATGGCGATGACCGGCTCGATGTCGCGCATTTAGGTGCGCACCTTGTCGTTATGCGGCAGCAGGTTGCTGGTGACGAACAGCTTTTTGCCGAGCCGGTGGGCTTCGACAATGCCCTGCTGCAATTGCTCCAGCCGGAATTCGTTATTGCGCGCGCGCAAGGAGTAGCGCGGCTGGCCGGCGTAGACGGCATCGGCGCCGTAATCGTAGGCGGCGCGCATTTTTTCAAGGCTGCCGGCAGGCAGCAGTAGTTCAGGAGCTTTCATGGTGCAACCAGGTAACAAAATCGGGTCAATTGTGCGGGTTTTTCCCTCTCGGGATTGATGTTAGTCGTGCAAAGCCTTGCGCAAAGCCTGCGCAGCATCCATTAAGGCCTGCTGCGCTTCGGGAATGACACGCCCGAGCTTGATGAACTCGTGGATCACGCCATGGTACAGCCCAACATCCACTGGCACATCCGCTGCGCGCAACTTATCAGCCCAGAGCAGACTGTCATCCACGATGGGGTCACACTCGGCCAGACCCAGCCATAGGGGCGCCACGCCCGATACGTCTTCGGCATACACCGGTGCAAATCGCCAGTCGGAAAAATCGGAGTTGCTGCGCACACAAGCTTGGAACATCCACTGGATTTGTTCTTCCTCGAGCAGGAACCCGTTGCCATAAAGCTGCCGTGAAGGTGTATCCGGTGCGGCCTGCATACCAGGGTAAAAAAGCAATTGCAGCCGCAAGGGCAGACCCTGCCGCGCGGCCTGCACGGCACAGGCCGCCGCTAGCGTACCACCCGCACTGTCTCCGCCCACGGCCATGCGGCTGCCATCCAGCCCCCATGCTGCAGCATTGCATCCCAGCCAGTGCACGGCGTCCCAGCAATCATCAAAGGCCGCCGGAAATTTGTGTTCCGGCGCAAGCCGGTAATCCACCGAAATGACCGCGCAACCGCTTGTATGGCACAAGGTGCGGCACACGGCGTCATGGGTGTCGATGCTTCCCATCACAAAACCACCGCCATGAAAAAACACCAGCAGGGGCAACATGCCCTGCTCCGGCCCTTGGGGGGCATACAGGCGCGCACGCAGGCTGCTGCCATCACGCCTAAAAATTCGCAGATTCTGTATCCGCTTCAGCGACGGCGGCTCTGGTTCAAGCACACTGCTGCCCATGGCATAGGCTTCTCGCGCCAGATCAAGAGGCAGGTGTTGCATGGACGGACGCGTTTTGCGTTGAACGCCACGCAAAAAATCACGAACACGCGGCTGCAGGCGTTGCCAGGCCTGCGGATTTACGCCAAGAGGTAGCCCATACGGCGTCATGTCCGCGTGTTTCCGTCCATCATTCAACGTTTGAGTGGGGAAGACTTTGGTTGGTCATTTACTCAATAGCCCGGACATTGCAGTGAATACAAAAACAGCCGCCGCTATTGCTCCGGTAGTGACGGCAAGCCCTGACCGGAACAGCAAGCTGACCCCCAACTTTGGTTCAGCACCTTCTCGGGCACGGTGTTTCAGTATTGCAAAGAGACAGATAGCCGCACCCGCTACAAGCAGCACAATCGGGTGAACCATTAAAGAGAAGAGTACGCTTGGGAAAAACAGCGCTACAGGTACGACAACATTTTTGTTCATGACGTCCCTATGACGCCACCCAACTTGCCAATAGCCAATACAGAACCAATCCGATGGCCACACTGACACCGCCAGCGATACGGATGGCCTGATCAGGCAATTGCACCATCCGTTCAAACACCCGGCGCCATATGGCGGGCGCCATCAGCGGCATGAGACCCTCGAACATCAGCATAAAGGCCGCAGCCATCCAGATCGTTTTGTTTTCCATGGTGTTTTACCGGCCCGCCGCTGGCACGTTGGGAGGCCCTCCGCCGCCTTCTCGCAAATGCGGAAAGAAAGGATTGTCCGCCGGATTGATCACCAGGAAATCGCTCTTCTTGTTGAAGCTCTTGCGATAAACGGCCAGTGAACGAAAAAAGCTTGCAAAACGAGGATCCTTGGCATAGTCCTGAGCATAGATACGAATGGCTTCAGCGTCACCTTCGCCCCGGATCTGCTGCGCCTGACGCCTGCCTTCAGCAAGCAGAGCGTCACGCTTGGCATCGGTTTCGGCATGAGCTGCGCCTGCCACACTGGCGGCATCCTCCTTCAACATGCCAGCCATCTGTTGCAATGCCTCACGCATGCGCACATGCGCCGCCTCGGCCGCCTGCTGATCCACGTCGATGCGCGTCACACGCACATCGAGCACCTCCAGTCCCCACGGCTTGCCCGATTGCCGTGCAGCGGCATTGAGCCGACCCTTAAGGGTGTGCGACAGGCCATGTGTATCGGCAAGTAATTGTGTCAACGTGACATTTTCCAGATCGTCCTGCAATGCTGCGCGCAGGGTTGCATTCAGACGCACCGCACCTGCGTCGACCGTATTGCCCATTTGTTGCAAATAATGCAGAGGATCGGTAATGCGCCATTGCACATACCACGCCAACAGCACGCGCGAGCCTTCTCCGGCCGCAACCGGTTGGTCTCCTGTATTGCCCGTGCTGACGAGAGTCCTCCGATCCAAGGTCCGCACTTCCTGCAGCGGCCACGGCCATTTGGCCTGCACGCCCGGCGCCTGCACCATGCGGACCAACTGGCCGGACCCATACACCATCGTGTATTGGCGCTGATCTGCCACAAACAAGGAGGCGCTGGTCAGAACCGCCACAACCGTCACGGCCAGCAACAAGGCAAACAGTTTCTGAAAAATGCCCATTTCGGCCTCACTGACGCTGGCGCAATTGCACCGGATCCCGGCTACGAGCGCCGTCAGATACGGAATTGCGGGAAGAGGGAGCGGATGCCGTACCGGACGCTGCTCCAGCCGCATCTACGACTTGGCTGTTGGCCTGCAACGCCGCACTGGCGGGTGCACTGGCGGCCTGCGCGGTTTTTTCCAGAGGCAGATAAATCGGCCGGCCATCACGGTTGTCGGCCACAATTTTGCTGACATTGCTGAATACGTGCTCCATAGTGGCCTGGTACAGGCGATCCCGTGTGGCCTGCGGCGCTTTCTGGTATTCGGGCAGTACCGCCAAGAAACGCTCTGACTCGGCCTGTGCTTCCGCGACGGTTGCGATTTTGTAAGCCTCTGCTTC
>JAGPIR010000200.1 GCA_018054915.1 Allobrachymonas sp. | reverse complement strand
CAACGGCGTCGCCATTGCCGCAAAGAATTTGCTTCACGGTGCCTGCAACATCGGTTTCGATTTCATTGAGGATTTTCATGGCCTCGATGATGCACACCGTCTGGCCAGCCTTGACGGTGCTGCCCACCTCGACAAATGGTGCGGCGCCAGGGCTGCTGGCCCGGTAAAACGTTCCAACCATCGGCGACTTCACCGCATGCCCCGAAGGTGCAGGCGGCTCAGCTGCGGCTTCAGCCGTATTGCCATTGGCAGCAACCGGCAGATTGCAAGAACTTGCACCCACCGGAGCAATCTGCGCGGATTGCAGGACGGGCATATGCTGCATGGGAGGCGCCGCATAGATGACGGGCGTCGTATCGGCGCCCACGCTCTTGACGATGCGCACCTTTCCTTCGGCTTCAGTGATTTCCAGTTCGGACACATTGGATTCCGATACCAGATCAATCAGGGTTTTGAGTTTTCGCAAATCCATGGAAAAGTACCATTTGCTGCTGTCAGGGGGCAGGTTTCAAACGGTTGCCCGCATGCCTGGCCGGGAAGAACCGCCTCCCGACAACGTGGTTATGAACAGGCGTGGAATGTAACGCACATTTGCATCTTCAGAGGACATTTTTTGCCAATTTCACGCAAAAAACATCGTATTTAACCGAAATTCCAAAATTCAGCCCCTCGAGGCACCCGGCCAGAACAGTCGTACGTCACACCCAGCCACATATTGAAGTTAACAGAATTAAACAGTATTTGCAATCAAATTAAGCGCCATTGACAGAATATAGATCGCAATCATCTTAAGCGTGGAGACTATATGCCCCACGTCACATTTTCCTGTGTTGCATGGCTTTGTCTCAGCATTTTCAGGAAGGGATGGGCACGAACATGAAAAGGCACCGGGGTTTCTACTGAACCGTTCCCTTCTTCATCATCCCTGGTTTGCAGATCTGCCGCCCGTGTCCTGGACAAGGAAATAGCCGCTTCCAGCGCAGCAATGGCCGCAGTCATCTGATCTGCCGCAATGACGCCGCGCAGCCCAAGAGGCCGACCGATAGCGGCAAATATTTCCTCTGCATGTGGCGCCAGCATCACCATTTCACCCGATGCGGCGGAATTGAAGCGATAAAGCATCTTTGCCTCCTTCTCCCACCCGTTCGCAATCATTCTATCGCCGGGTGCTGATTTTCGTCCGTCCGAAACAATTCCCGCAGCATGGCCACCGTGCCGCGCAATTTTTCGCCCCGGGTGTCTGCCAGCAGGCTGCCGCGCTGCGCGTTAGGTGCATTGATCCGCAGATGGACGCCCACGTCTTCCTGCAGACCCTCGCACCAGGCGTGCAGGCTCAACACATCCACCGTCTGGCCATGCAGGCCGGACGTCTGGCTGGCCTCATAAGCCACGCGCTGATCCATCAGGGCGATTTCTACGGCTTTCGCGTCATCGGCAAACAAGTGCAGGTGAATATCGTTGAGGCGCGTAGCCGTGCCGCGCCAGACGACCCCACCGAGCAAAGGCCCAAATTCTTCCAGCCTGAGCATCCAAGACAGCGCCAGTTCACGCAGCGCGGCCAGTTCCTGCGGCTGGGTATCCCGGCAAAAAAGGGCCAGATGTTCCCGCACAGCGTCTTCCACGAGATGGTTGTCTGGCAAAGAGGTGCGCGCCGGCAACCCCAGCGCCTTCAGGGCGCGATGCTTGGCCGCTCCGTATTCCAGTCCTTGTTCTACCACCAGGCGTGCTGCTGTCTGTGCGATGGCGGCTGCAGTATGTGTCATGGGCGCATTGTGACCGATCCCTGTATATGCCGCCCGCGCAAACGCCCGACCGCCCCAGCACCTCGGTGCCGGCTTCAGTAAACCGGCGGCATGCCTGGCGGACGGGTCTTGAAACGCTTGTGCAGCCAGAAATACTCTTCCGGCCGCTGCCGCACCCACGTTTCCAGATGGGTGTTCATGCGCTGGGTATCGGCGCGCACGTCACCGGTGGGAAAGTCGCTCCAGGGCGGGCTCAGGTGCAAGCTGTAGCCATGCGGCTCCATATAGGTCACGGCCGTGATGACCTGTGCCCGACCCAACCGGGCAAAGCGCGCCAGCGAAGGAATCGTGGCGGCAGGCTGCCCGAAAAACTCCACGAAGATGGATTCTTCTGCGCCGAAGTTCATGTCGGGCAGCAAATACAGCACCCCTCCCTTGCGCAAGGCAGCCACAACAGGCTTGATGCCGTCACCACGCCAGACCGGCAAATTGTTCGGGAAGCGGCTGCGGCCGCGGCGCACCCAGCGGTCAAGAGGGGCGTTGCGCAGCGGGGTGTAGATCGAAACACAGGCGCGCGTTTGCAGCAACGGAGCCAACAGCATGCCACCGGCATCCATGCCCAGAAAATGCGGCGCAAACAGAACGGTGGGCCTGGATGCAAGCACCGCTGCGCTGTCACCAACCAGCCGCACCCGCCGGCGCACCAAGGCCTCACTGCCATGCCACAGCCAGATACGGTCGAGCATCGACTGCGCCAATCGCACGCAATGCTGGCGGATCAGTCGCTGGCGTTGTGCTGCATCCTGTTCGGGAAAACACAGTTGCAGGTTCACATCGGCAATGCGCTTGCGGCTGCGCGCCCTATCCAGGAACAAGTACACCACCCACCCCAGAATCACTCCCAGGCCGCGCCATACGCCCAGCGGCAGGTGCGCCAGCACTTTCAGCAGCGCGTAAACGGCGCGCTCGATTCCCCGAGGTGCAGGCAGGATGCGTTGCGGCGGTGTTTCATGCAACGCCTGTTCTTCTACGGCTGACTGTGTCATTACGCGTCCGTTTCCTGCGCAGACCGTGACGGGAGCCCCGCGGCAGGCAGGGCGGCAACGGGTCCGGATAGTGCACGCGGACGCCGGTAGCGCGCGTAACCCCACATATATTGATCGGGCGCCGTGAGAATGAGCTGCTCCACCGCGCGGTTGATCTGCTCCACCGCCGCCTGCAGGTCGCCAGACAAGGGCTCCGGCATAGGCAGGCAGTGCAGGCAATAGCCACGGGCAGCCGCAAGACGCTCGCCCCACACCATCACCATGGCGGCTCCCGTCTGGTGCACCAGCTTGGCAGCCAGGGTCATGGTATAGGCTGGCCGGCCGAAAAAGGGCGCCCATACGCCCTGCCCTTCGGGCGGCACGTGGTCTGGCAGCAAACCGACGGCCCGGCCATGACGCAATTCACGCACCATTTGCCGCA
>JAGPIR010000199.1 GCA_018054915.1 Allobrachymonas sp. | reverse complement strand
TCGATTTTGTATTGTGCACAAAATGCACTGGACTGTCTGCCATGGCCACGAAAAAAACTCAGGCGCCCGCTCGCATCGCCGAAAACAAGAAAGCCGCGTTCAACTATTTTTTTGAAGAGAAACATGAGGCAGGCGTTGTGCTGCACGGTTGGGAAGTCAAGGCTGTGCGCGAAGGCAAGGTGCAACTCACCGATGGCTATGTGGTCATCCGCAATGGCGAACTGTTTCTGATTGGCTGCCAGATCCAGCCACTCAAGTCGGCGTCCACCCATGTGACACCCGAGGCCGCCCGGACCAAGAAACTGCTCATGCACAAGGAAGAAATCCGCCGGCTGATTGGCAAAGTCGAACAGAAGGGATATACCCTGGTTCCGCTGAACCTGCACTGGAAAAATGGCCTCGTCAAATGCGAAATCGCCCTTGCCAAAGGCAAGGCCGAGCATGACAAGCGCAACACTATCAAGGACCGCGAAGGCAAGCGTGAGGTGGAGCGCGTAATGAAACAGCGGCAACGGTAAGGCTGGTCTAGATTTTCTGCTGTTTTTCGCACAGCAACCGCCCCCGTGGCTTCGCAAAACGCCCACTCCCAACAACCCCAATCAGCATCTATCCTGCCTGCAAGACCTTGGCCACCCACTCTGGAGACAATACCCACAGCAGCAGGGCCGTCAGCACCACATAGCGCAGGAATTTGCCAACCGCCATCCACGACAGGCACGTCCAAAACGGCATTTTCAGCCAGCCAGCCACCGCGCAGAGTGGATCGCCAATCACCGGCAAAAAAGACAAAAAGCAGGCCTTGGGACCGAAGTGCTGCAACCAGGCCAGCGCACGCAACTCCGTATGCTTGTTGCTCAGCTTGTCTACCGCATTGTGCGCCTCCAGGCCCATCCACCAGCTGACGGCTCCGCCCAGCGTATTACCCAGCGTGGCCACTAGCATGGTGGGCCAGAATAGGCTCGGATTGAGCGCCACCAGTCCGTAGACAGCTGCCTCGGAGCCGATGGGCAACAGCGTGGCCGATACAAACGCCACCACAAACACGGTGCTGAGGCCATACTGCGGCAGCGCGAGTGTCTGCATCAGGGTATGTAAAAGGTTTTCCATGCGCGGCAGACGAAACGAAAAGGCTTTACGCCCAAAGAAAAAGGAAAGACAGGTCAGCGCGAATGATTTTCTGTATTCTTGCCCGACTGGCAAGAACACTGACAGGCAGAGCCAGCACCCTTGTCATCACCATGATCAAGAGACGCGGACAGCACATGCGGCAACTGACCACGTGCCCATGTTTGCAGCGCTTCCATAGGATCCTGCAGACCGGTAACACAGACCTGCACGCCATGCGTGGCAAGATTCTGCACCATGCCATGTCCGGCACCGGCCGTGATCAACACCTCGATTCCTTGCAAGGCTGCAGGCAGGTCTTTGGCTCCTTGGCGCAAGGTCTGCTCCATTTCCAGCTCCACCAGTTCAACCGGTTGTTGAACCATTCCATCGATCACGCATGCAAGGGTGAAGCGGCGACAGCGGCCCGCATGATTGGTAATGGTTCGGCGGTTCTGGGTAGTGAGTGCAATAAGTGTCATGTCAAAAAAAGCGGCGAACATCTCAGACAGATGCACCAAACAGCCTATCGGTGAATTTCACGTACCATGCCGCAGCCTGCACTTGCACGATGTAGGCCAATGATATCAACAGGGCCACTTCCGCCCCCTTGGCCCCAAACACACCCATGGCTATGGCCAGTGCAATCGACAAATTGCGCATGACAGTGCCATAGACCAGCGCAACGCCGTCGGCCCGGACAAACAGCTTTTTGCCTATCAAGGTGCTGATGCCGAAATTGATGGCATAAATCACGACCAGCGGCAGCAAATAACGCAGAAGCAACAAGGGCTGGCTCACTATCGATTGCGACTTCAGCGCCATGGACACAAAGACAATACCCAGCACTCCCAGTGTGGAAAACGGTGCAAATTTCGGCTTGAGGGCGGTGTTGAACCTGTCAGTCCCATACTGCTTCACCAGCCAGCGTTGCGTGACATATCCCAACACCAACGGCAAGAAAACAATCACCAGAATCTGCACAAACACGTCAGCCAGCGGAATGTCCATAACCGTTCCCATCAGGGCTTTCAGGTACAGCGGCGCCAGCAGCGACCCCAGGATGAGACCGAAAACCGTCATGCGGATGGCTGCGGGGACATTGCCCTTGGCAAACCCTGTCCAAGAAATGGTCATGCCGGAAGTGGGCAGCAGCGAAGTCAGCAATAACCCCAGACGCATCAACGGTTGTTCCGAAAAAAATACGAGCCCCAGCGAATAGCCCAACAACGGGATCAGCACAAAGTTGATCACCAGCGTGACGCCTTGCAGCTTGCCTCCTCCGGGTTTGAAAACCTCCTGAATGTTGACGGCCACCATCATGGGATAAACCATCAGGAAGGTCAGCGGGAGGATCGCCCGGCGCAATAACGACGGATCAACCAGCTGCCCGAACACAAGGCCTGCAAGCATCGACAGCGGAATGCTCCAAGTCAGGTTTTTTTGCAGCCACATGAGCGCCTTCCACATGGTTTACCTCCTCCGGAAATGACGAAATTCAGGTTTTTTGCAACACCTGCACCCAACGTTTCATGGCTTCATTGGCGGGCGCCATGGGGGCTTCCATGAAGCTGATGGTGTAGTGCGTGCCCATATCTACAATGCCAATGGAGCGCGGACGAACGGCCAGCACCTTGGGATCTGGCAGCGCAAACCCGAAGCAGAACACCAAGTTAATGGCGCCAGCAATCGCCGGATTGACATCGCCGCCTATGGCACGGGTGTGCGCCAGATGATCGAATTCGCCGAGGTACTGAACCTTTGGCTCCTGCCGGATGCAGTTTTTGAAATACGCAGTCAGCGCCGGTAAATCAGCATAAATGCAACCGGATTTTTCAATATCTGCCGTGAAAATGGGATATTTATCCTGAAAATTTAGTGCTCGCATAAAACTCCTAATCGGCCGCGTTTGCGTCCTGTCTAAAAATGGCACCGCCACCTGGCCAGCAGACCCTTTCTTTCACGGGAATCTGAACAAGGTGGATTCCGCTCTTACCTTTCCCGTACATGCTGCCTGATCCATGCCTCAATCTGCGCAGCGGGCATGGCGCCACTGATTCGTGCCTGTTCTTCCCCCTGTTGATACAACACCAAGGTTGGAATGCCACGTATG
>JAGPIR010000198.1 GCA_018054915.1 Allobrachymonas sp. | reverse complement strand
CAAATCGGCAGAGCCAACCAGGTGACCGACGCTTACGAAGTGGATGGTGTTCCCTCCTTCGGGGTGGCAGGCAAATATTATTGCGATGGTGTCATGGCCAAAAGTCTGGACCGTGCTCTGCAGATCGCCACCTTGCTGGCTCAAAAAGAGGCTAAGGGCCAGGCATAAACCGGCCGGGTCGGCAATTTGCTTGTGCCATGTATAAAAATTGGCAATTCCCGTGACCTAGCGGGTGGCGCTATTGCCACCGTGCAAAACCGGTACAAACGCCCCCCATGCCGTGAAAGCTGGCGGCGCATGCGGTCCTGGACGTTCCCAAAACAGGGATAGAAGCCATTTTCGCCAGCATGCACTTCCCATGGTGACTGTTGCCGGTCATTCCTGTGAAATATTTCCCTTCCTGGATGCGGTACCGCCTTCTTCTGGCGGGCCCTGCATACAATGTCTCCATGCTGATGCATGGAACCATTTTTGCAATGAAAACCCGTTTATTTTTCTTGATAAGTGCGTACCTTCTATGGTTTGGCGCACCTGTGCATGCCGAATTGGCTGATCGCAACAAGCCCATGCACATCGAAGCAGACACCATGCGCTATGACG
The DNA here is from genome assembly GCA_018054915.1 of Allobrachymonas sp. Taxonomy (GTDB): domain Bacteria; phylum Pseudomonadota; class Gammaproteobacteria; order Burkholderiales; family Burkholderiaceae_C; genus Brachymonas. The sequence continues at coordinate 2,618 of JAGPIR010000198.1, read as the reverse complement.
ATATCGGCAAAACCACCAACGCCACCGGACGTGTGATCGCCTCCAAAGGCACACTGCTGTTGCGAGCAGACGCCATTGAAATCCGTCAGGACACTCAGGGACAGAATTTCATGATCGCCACCGGAAGCACTGGCAACCCGGTATTCATGCGCCAAAAACGCGAAGGTCTCAACGAGTTCTTCGAAGCACAGGCCAGCCGCATCGAGCGCGATGAAAAAACGCAGATGATTCGCCTGATCGGCAAGGCTGTACTACGCCGCCTGGTCGGCAATGCACTTGCCGATGAAATCCAGGGTGAAACCGTGATTTACAACGAGGCAACCGAGGCCTACACCGTCGCAAGCGGCGCGGCGGGGGGCGTATCCACCAGCGGAATACCTTCTGGGCGGGTACGGGCCATGATTACCCCGCGTTCGGCAACAACAGCGTCCCCTGCCCGTGGCCGGACCTCCACATCCAGTCCGGCTGTTCCTCTGCAGCCCAGCCCGCAAATCGGAACCAATCATGAGTGATGTCGCCATGGCCCCATCTCCCGCCGGGCAGCGGTCTGCAGCTATACCTAACAGCGAACTGGTCGTCAAAAGCCTGGAAAAATCCTATGGCAAGCGCAAAGTCGTCAAGGATGTATCTCTGACCTTGCACAATGGCGAAATCGTTGGCCTGCTCGGGCCCAACGGGGCAGGCAAAACCACATCCTTTTACATGATCGTGGGCCTGTTGCGCGCCGACGGAGGTGCCATTTCAATTGACGGACAGGCCATTGAGAACTTGCCCATCCACCAACGTTCGCGCATGGGGCTGAGTTATCTGCCGCAGGAAGCTTCCATCTTCCGCAAACTCAATGTATCGGAAAACATCCAGGCCGTTCTGGAGTTGCAGATCGACGAGAAGGGTCAGCCGCTGACTCCCTCCGTCATCCAAGAAAGACTGCAGCAATTGCTTCAGGATCTGCATATTACCCATCTGCATGACACTCCGGCCATTGCCCTTTCGGGTGGTGAGCGCCGGCGCGTGGAAATTGCCCGCGCCCTGGCCACCCAGCCCCGCTTCATTCTGCTCGACGAGCCGTTTGCCGGCATCGACCCGATCGCTGTGATCGAGATCCAGCGCATTATCCGTTTCCTCAAAGAGCGCGGCATCGGCGTGCTGATCACCGATCACAATGTGCGCGAAACGCTCGGTATTTGCGACCACGCTTACATCATCAGTGAAGGCCGCGTGCTGGCCGCCGGCTCCCCGCAGGAAATTGTCGCCAACGCCGAGGTGCGGCGTGTCTACCTGGGCGAACATTTCCGCATGTAAGGCGGGCGACCATGAAACCAGGCCTGCAACTGCGCGCCGCGCCAACCCTGACGCTTTCACCGCAACTGCAGCAGGCCATCCGCCTGCTGCAACTCTCCAGTCTGGAACTGCAGCAGAAATTGCAGCAAATGCTGGCCGAAAACCCTTTCCTGGAACAGGTAGAGGATAGTGCTTCGCTCTCGCAAACAGGCGAAGATCCGGGCCAGGAAACCACATTCGCTGCAAAAACCGATACCGAAAATAATGCATCGGCGCCCGACACGTTTTCTGTGCTGTCTGACGAACCAGGCAGCTTTGCCGCCGTGCACGAGCATGATGACAACTGGCGTGAAGAGGCCGATGCGTCCGTCCTTGATAATGGAGAACAATCCGGATTGCCCGAGGGAACTCCGGCGCATGCGCTGGAAGAAATGTGGGGAGGAGAAGGCTCCACAACTCCTACCGATGCCACAGAAACAGCCAACGCCGGCTGCCAGCATGTCACGCTGCACGACCATCTGCGCCAGCAAGCACTGGCCTTGAGGCTGGATGAGGCTGGCCGCGCCGCCCTTGACTGGTTGATCGGATCGCTCAATGCAGACGGCTACCTTGAAGACTCACTGGCCGAGTTGGCACAGTCATTCATCGTGCGCCAGGACATGACGGCTGAAGATGCGCAAGAAACCATGTCTGAACTGCTGCATCAACTCACGGTGGCCCTGCGCCTGCTTCGCACGCTCGATCCTCCGGGAATGGGGGCTCGCGATCTGGGCGAATGCCTGCGGTTGCAGCTTGGCGCCCTGCCAATTGCCAATGACCAGGCCCATGTGCAACTGACGCGCGAAACGGCGATGGCGTTATGCCATCAGCCGCTTGAATATCTCGCACGGCGTGATGTGCGGCAACTACAAAAACTCACCGGCTTTCCCATATCCAGAATCAAGGCGGCGATGCAGCTCATTGCCACCCTTGATCCCAAGCCTGGACGCCGTTTTACAACAACCGGACACCACATCATCATCCCGGACGTTCTGGTGACGGCCAACCGCGATGCCCATGCGGCCGGCCGGCCATGGCTGGTCGAAATCAACCCGGCTGTTCTTCCCCGTGTGAGGGTGCATAGGTTCTATGCATCGGCCTTGCGCCAACACCCGGCAGAAACGACCGGCTTACTCAACCAGCGCCTGCAAGAAGCACGCTGGATGGTCAGAAGCCTGCAACAACGCTTTGACACAATCTTGCGCGTGGCGCAAGCCATTGTGGTGCGTCAGCAGCGCTTTTTCTCAGAAGGACCGCAGGCGATGCAACCGCTGCTGCTGCGCGAAATCGCTGCAGAA
>JAGPIR010000197.1 GCA_018054915.1 Allobrachymonas sp. | reverse complement strand
CAGGCTGGCAGCGGTGAACACGCTGCTCAAGAATGTGGCGGGGCCGTGGGACGGGGCGCAGCCGGAGGGGGCCGGGACGGGCAGCGATAGCACCACGCAGCGGCGGGCGCCGCTGAAGTAGTGCAAGGTCATCGCAAACGGGCGCGGCTTGCGAAAGCAATTACTTACAGCAGCAGACTGAGCAGCAACTCGCTGAGCCCATCCCAAACGATCTGCACGCCCAGACACAACAGGATGAAGGCCGACAAACGCAAAAAAATCACGCTGCCGGCCTCGCCCAGCGGCTTGAGCAACTGCTGGGCGTAACGGAACGCCAGGTAGAGCAGCAAACCGATGGTGAGCAGCGCCAGCACCCCTCCGCCCATGCGGGCCAGGGACAGCGACAGGCGCGTGTCGTTCAGCGCTACGCCTACCGTGATGGCCGCAGCAATCGAGCCCGGCCCGCAGCTGATGGGGAAAGTCAGTGGGTAGAAGGCCTGGCGCCGGGCTTGCTCGGGCGTGTATGACTCGGCGAGAGTCGTGCGGCGGTCGTCGCTGGCATGGCTGGCATTGAGCAGGCGCCATGCCGACGCGGCTACGATGAGCCCGCCGCCCACGCGCACGATGGGAAGCGAAATGCCGAAAAACTCCAGCACGTAGGTGCCCACCAGCATCGAGCCCACCATGAGCGCAAACATGTTGCGCGCGATGCGCCGCGCCAGCAGCGCGCGCGTGCTGGGCGACGCGCCCTCGGTCAGGCTCAGGAAAATTGGCGCTGTGGCCGCCGGATTCAGGATGGGCAGGATGGCGGCGAACACGAACAGGTAGCTTTTGCCCGCCGCCAGCAACAGTTCGGATGTCATGCCACGGGAGGCTGGTCGAGCAAGTTCTTCATGCGCCGACGCAGCGCCTTATCGCGCCTTTGTTCGTCGTCCCAGTCCTCGCGCACGCCGCGCCACAGGGCCACGGCCATGAGCACGATCACCAGCGTGAATGGCAAGGCAAATACGATGGTGGCGGTCTGCACCGCCTTCACCCCGCCAGCCAGCAACAGGCTGATGGCAATGCCTGAGACCAGCAGGCCCCAGATGACCTTCACACGAGCGCTCGGGTTGGCCTGGCCGCCAGTGCTCATCATGCCCAGCACCAGGGTGGCAGAGTCGCCCGAGGTCACGAAGAACACCAGCACCAGCACGGTGGCCACGCCACTGAGCAGGCCACCCATGGGCAGGGCATCGAACAGGACGAACATGGCGGTGGACACGTCGGCACCCACGGCTTCGGCCATTGGCAGGCCTTGCATGATTTCCTGGTTGAGTGCGGTGCCGCCGAATACCGAGAACCACACAAAGGCGGCCAGCGTGGGCGCCAGCACCGTGCCCAGGATGAATTCACGGATGGTGCGGCCCCGAGAAACGCGCGCGATGAACAGCCCTACGAACGGCGACCAGCTGACCCACCAGGCCCAGTAGAAAACGGTCCAGCCGCTGATCCAGCCGCTGTCGCGAAACGGTGTCATGCGCAGGCTCATGCGAACGAATTCGCTCACGTAGCTGCCCAGCGTGCTGGTGAAGGTGTCGATGATGGCCACAGTCGGCCCCATCACGAAGACCGCCAGCGTCAGCAGCGCAGCCAGTGTGAGGTTGATGTTGGAGAGCCACTTGATGCCCTTGGTCACACCGGTGACGGCCGATGCGAGAAACAGCACGGTGGTCACCACGATGATGCCGACCTGAGATGCATCGCCAACCGGCAGACCCAGCAGCGAATTGAGGCCGCTATTGATCTGCAGCGCACCCATACCCAGCGAAGCCGCCACGCCAAAGGCGGTGGCGATCACGGCCAGCACGTTGACTACCGGTCCGAGCTTTTTGAGTGGCGCCCACGGCAACGATTCAACCGCCGTGCTCACCAGCGCGGACCCGCCCTTGCGGAACTGGAAGAAGGCAATGGCCAGCGCCACGATGCTGTAGACCGCCCAGGGGTGAAGACCCCAGTGGAAGAAGCTGTAGCGCATGGCGGCGTTGGCCGCTTCGGGCGTGTTGGCCGCAATGCCGGGCGGTGGCACACCGTAATGGGAGATCGGCTCGGCCACACCCCAGAACACCAGGCCAATGCCCATGCCGGCGGCAAACAGCATGGCAAACCAGGACGTGATGGAGAACTCCGGCTCATCGTCTTCAGTGCCCAGCTTGAGGTCGCCGTAGCGGCTGAAAGCCAGCACCATCGCCAGCACCACCAGGCCCAGCACCACCCACAGGTAGAGCCAGCCGAAGTCGCGTGTGATGACTGCCAGCAGCATGTCGAAGAGCCCGCCCAGCGATGCGGGGGCGATGACCCCCCACAAGACAATGGCGAATATCAGGCCGGCTGAAAAGTAGAGTTGCATGAGGGACTTTCTCTTCAGGGAAAAACGGGTGAAAAATTCAACCCAATGACGTCAGGCATCGAGAACAAACGGTGGGCCGCGCAGGCAAACACCTGCTGCGGACCGCGTCTGACCCGCAGCTTCGTTTCGTCACCCGTTGACGCGCTGGTCAACCTTGTGGGTGCGGTACCTATTGTGCGGAAAAATCCCGGCGCCATGTCAACACCCCCATGTCGGTTTGCAATTGTCCTGCGCGCGCAGCGCTGCGCTGTGGCCTTTGCCCATAGCCCCGGTAGGCGCGGCGGCCCGCACCTTGTGCTGTACACCGATGATTTTTTGCAGTTCCAACACTTCATAAACCTTATCCTGGCCGAAACCCGCCTCCAATGGACAACGATGCCACAAGGCGTGGCACGTCCGTGTCAGTGGCCATCCGGGAAATGGCCGAACATGATGCCCCAGCGCCCCAGCCCTGGCGGCCGTGCTTGCGCAGCCACACCAACACCATCGATCTCCCTTGGATCCCGTAGCGCGGCTGCGCCTGCTTGTGCGTCAATTCGCCTTTTTCTACCTGTTCGACCACTGTCAGCTTAAAAGCCAGCGTGTAGTCCCTTGGCGTTCGCTTGGTACCTGATCCCATGAGCCTTGCCTTTTCTTTCAAGAAAAGGTGCCGCGCAGCCACTGCAGCGCAACGCCGGTGTCGTGTGCCAGTGCGGGTTGTAAGGCCGGTACCGCGCCCACGATGCACTTGGCGAGCAAGATGCCCAGCCACAGCAGGGCCGCCAGCAGACCCCACACCCAGACGGGCGTGTGTTGGACGATGGCAGGCAGCCTCCGAGGTTGGTGGGTGGCGATCTGGATCCGCATGTTGC
>JAGPIR010000196.1 GCA_018054915.1 Allobrachymonas sp. | reverse complement strand
ACCACACCTTGCGGGTTGCCCGCCGGAATGTTGCAATACGGCGCGGCGAACAAGGCTTTTTTGAACAGGCCCATGGTGCTGTAGGTATGGCGCGGCAGCGCGGAGCCACCCTTGGCCGTGTCCGTGCCGCGCGCGCGCCCATCCGCATCCAGCGCAAAGTCACCCGCCGGGTTGTGCGCGGGATTGGGCACCAGCCACAGGTGCGCCAGCGCATTGCCAGCGGCAAAACGGTCGTAATCGGCGCGAGCAAACACAAAGTCGGGCGCGTGCACATCGCCAGCGGCCAGCCAGAACACGTCATCCAGCTGCGGCAATGCGCGCACGATGCCGCCAGCGGTTTCGAGCGCGCCGCCAAAATCGATGTCTTCACGCGAATAGGTCAGCCGCGTATCGGACAACCCCTCGCCATGCGCATACTGCCGACCAAAGCGGGCCGGTAATTGCTGGCCCAGCCAACCCGTGTTGATCAGCACATGCGCAAAACCTTGCGCCGCCAGCGCCCGCATGGGCCATTCAATCAGCGGCCGGCCCTGCACCACCAGCAGCGGCTTGGGGGTGTGGTCGGTCAAGGGGCGCATGCGGTTTCCGCGGCCAGCGGCCAGCAGCAGGGCCTGGGCAGGCTGAAAAGGAGCAGACATGGGGCGTGTGTGAACAGACTGGACAGATGCCAAACAGGAATGAACCGATTGTAGGCACAGGCGCGGGCACGGCAATGCGCCCGGTGGGGTTGTCAGTGGCAGCCCGAACGGCCCCGTGGCCGATACGCAAAACAGCGCATTTTCACGCCCGCCGTTTCAGGCCGGGCGATCAGGGCTGGCTTCATTGCCCGTTAGAATGGCAAAATTTTCCGCCCCCTTTCCTGAACTTTTCACCATTGCCCGGAGCCCCCATGACATCAGCCACCCCCGCCCTGATGGCCAACGCCATCCGCGCCCTCAGTATGGACGCCGTCGAGAAAGCCAAATCCGGCCACCCCGGCGCCCCCATGGGCATGGCCGACATGGCCGTTGCGCTATGGAGCCGCCATTTGCGCCACAACCCGGCCAACCCCAAGTGGTACGACCGCGACCGTTTCGTGCTCTCCAACGGCCACGCCTCCATGCTCCAGTACGCGCTGTTGCACCTCACCGGCTACGACCTGCCCATGGAAGAGCTGAAGAACTTCCGCCAGTTGGGCAGCAAAACGGCCGGACACCCCGAATATGGCGCCACACCGGGCGTGGAAACCACCACCGGCCCGCTGGGCCAGGGTCTGGCCAACGCCGTGGGCATGGCGCTGGCCGAAAAACTGCTGGCGGCCGAATTCAACCGCCCCGGTTTTGATGTCGTCAACCACAACACCTACGTCATGCTGGGCGACGGCTGCATGATGGAAGGCATCAGCCACGAAGTCTGCGCGCTGGCCGGCGCATGGAAACTCAACAAGCTGATCGCGCTGTACGACGACAATGGCATCAGCATCGATGGCCACGTGCAACCCTGGTTCGTGGACGATACCGCCAAGCGTTTTGAAGCCTACCAGTGGAACGTCATCGGCCCGGTTGACGGCCACGACGTGGACGCCGTAGACCAGGCCATTGCACAGGCCAAGCAATCCGCCACCAAGCCCACGCTGATCATCTGCCGCACCACCATCGGCAAAGGCGCGCCCAACCGCCAGAACACCGCCAAGGTACACGGCGAACCGCTGGGCGCCGAAGAAGTCAAGCTCGCGCGCGAAACGCTGGGCTGGAAACACGCCCCGTTCGAAATTCCCGATGATCTGTACCAGGCCTGGGACGCCCGCGCCGAAGGCGCCGAGCGCGAAGAAGACTGGGAAGAACTGTTTGCCGGTTACGTCAAGGAATTTCCGCTGCTGGCATCCGAACTGCGCCGCCGCATGGACGGCGCCGTCACCCGGATGGTGCAGCAACTGGCTGAACGCATGCCGCGCGTGTACCAGCCCCACGCACCGGCTGCGGCCACGCGCAAGGCCTGCCAGATGGCGCTGGAAAGCTTCACGGCGCACTTCCCCGAACTGCTGGGCGGCAGCGCCGACCTTACCGGCTCGAACCTGACCAGCACCCAAAACACCCCGCCGCTGCGGTTTGCCGACGACGGCTCGGTCGTCAAGGTCGACGACGGTTCGGTCATCCTGACCGACAAGTCCCGCGTCAGCGAAAGCGCCAAGCCCGGCCGCCACATCAACTACGGCGTGCGCGAATTCGGCATGGCCGCCATCATGAACGGCATTGCGCTGCACGGCGGCTACATCCCCTACGGCGGCACCTTCCTGACCTTCAGCGACTACAGCCGCAACGCCATCCGCATGGCCGCGCTGATGAAACTGCGCGTGATCCACGTCTTTACCCACGACAGCATCGGTCTGGGCGAAGACGGCCCCACGCACCAGTCCATCGAGCACGCAGCCAGCCTGCGGCTAATTCCCAACCTCGACGTCTGGCGTCCGTGCGACGTGGTGGAAGCCGCCATTGCCTGGGCCAGCGCGCTGCAAAACGACAAGCGCCCCACGGCCATGCTGCTGAGCCGCCAAAGCGTGCCCTACATGAACAAGGACGACGCCAGCCTGGTGGCCCGCGGCGGCTATGTGCTGGCCGGTCCTTCGCACGCCGGCCTGAATCGCCCGGCCGAAGCGGTCATCATCGCCACCGGCAGCGAGGTGCAACTGGCCATGCGGGCACAAGAAGTTCTGGCCCGGCGCGACATTGCCGTGCGCGTGGTCAGCATGCCCAGCACCTCTGTGTTCGACCGCCAGACGCCCGAATACAAGGAAATGGTGCTGCCGTCCGAACTGCCGCGCATCGCCGTGGAAATGGGCGTGAGCGATTACTGGTGGAAATACGGCTGCGCCGCCGTGGTGGGCATCGACTCTTTTGGCGAATCGGCCCCCGCAGAGACGCTGTACGAGCATTTTGGCTTCACGCCCGAAAACGTGGCCGACACGGTGCAGGCCGTGCTGGGCCGCTGATGATTCGCGGGCGCGCCGCAACCACGGACTGCGCCCGCTTGCACCCTACACGCCCTTCGGGGCGCTGCCAGCCCGGAACCGGGCATGGTTTTTCTTTTTACGTATAGGAGTAGCAAAGCATGGCAATCAAGGTAGGCATCAATGGCTTTGGCCGCATCGGGCGCTGCGTGTTCCGCGCAGCAGTGCAAAACTTCGCAAACGACATCGAGATCGTGGGCATCAACGACCTGCTCGAACCCGACTATCTGGCATACATGCTCACCTACGACAGCGTGCACGGC
>JAGPIR010000195.1 GCA_018054915.1 Allobrachymonas sp. | reverse complement strand
CCACTCAACTGCTCAAGAGCTTTTCCACAAAAAAGCACCTGGCAATTATGCCAAGTGCTTTTTAGGTTGGTAGGCGCGATTGGACTCGAACCAACTACCCCCACCATGTCAAGGTGGTGCTCTAACCAGCTGAGCTACGCGCCTGAAATTTCTTCAAGCTGCGCAGTATAACAGAAAGAATTTCACCAATCCAAAGGATATTAGCGTCTGCGGGCCGACACCACACCATCCATGTCCCCCAGTTCATTCAGCGTCTGGCGCAGACGGTGCGTATTGGCCACTTGCACCGTAAAGGTCATGTGGCTGCCATTTTTTCCCGGTTCGCTTTGCAAGCCAATGACTGGCATTTTGTCTCTGGCGAACAACTCGGTGATGTCGCGTAACAGGCCAGGGCGATTACTGGCCTGCACCAGCACATCCACCGGATACCCGGGGCCTTCAGACCCGGTGGTTTTTTCTGTACTCCATTGCACGTCAATGGCGCGCTCAGGAGTGTCGCGCACCATGTTGCGGAAATTCACACAGTCGACGCGATGGACGCTCACGCCCTTGCCGCGGGTGACAAAGCCGCCAATGGCATCGGGTGGGGCGGGCTTGCAGCATTTACCCAGCTGCGTCATGAGGGAGCCCATACCCACAACCAGAACGCCACTCTTGCCTGCAGACCGGGCATTGGATTTGTCCTGTCGGTGGGCTTGTTTTTGCAGCAGGATTTCATCGACTGACGGCGCCGGTACCGCAGGTCTAAGCACCGATTCGATATTGCGCAGGGAAAATTCATCCTTGCCCACCACCTCGAACAACGCGTCAGCATTGGAGAAACCAAGCTGGACGGCAAGATCGTCGAGTTTGATAGCTGTTTTGCCTACGCGCTGCAACAATTTCTCCACCGCCTCACGGCCACGTGCGATTGATTCCTGTTGCGCCAGCGCATTGAACCAGGCGCGCACCTTGGCTCGCGCGCGGTTGCTGGCCAAGTAGCCTTGTTCGGCATTGAGCCAGTCGCGCGACGGCCCCCCTTCCTTGGCCGAAGTGATTTCCACCGTCTGTCCGTTCTGCAACGGCGTATTCAGCGGCACCATGGCGCCGTCGATGCGGGCGCCGCGGCAACGATGACCAAGGGTGGTATGGACCGTATAGGCAAAATCCACGGGCGTAGATCCATGGGGCAACTCCACAATGGCAGCATCGGGCGTAAACACGTAAATCCGGTCTTGCAACAGACTGCCGCCCGGAGCTGCCGGTTCCTTTTTTCTAGTCTCCGCCTGGTTTTCGTCGCTTGCAAGATCACGCTCCCACGCCAGCAATTGGCGCAGAACGGCAATTTTGGATTCATAGGCGCTGTTGGCGCTGTGCCCGGCGTAGCCTTTGGCGCCGGCCTCCTTGTAGGCCCAATGGGCAGCAACACCGGTTTCCGCATGCTCGTGCATGGCCTGGGTACGAATCTGGATTTCCAGGGGACTCACGGTCCCGTCGATCTGCGGTTGCTGCACCACGGTATGCAGCGACTGGTAACCATTGGCCTTGGGACGGGCAATGTAATCGTCAAACTCACTGGTTACCGGTTCGTAATGGCTGTGAACCCACGACAGGGCCGCATAGCATTCCTTGACATCCTTGACGATGACTCGCAGTGCCATCACATCGTAGATCTGCGCAAAATCGAGCGCCTTGCCACGCATTTTTTTGACGATGCTGTAAATATGCTTGGGTCGCGCCTGCACCATGGCCACAATGCCTTGCCCCGCCAGCCCCTGTTGCACGGTTTGACGCAGACTGTCGGCACGTTGCTCTCGTTGGTCACGCTTTTCATGGAGCCACTGCGCCACCTGCCGGTAGGTCTGCGGCTCCAGAAACCGGAACGCCAGGTCTTCCAACTCCCACTTGATTTGCCAGATGCCCAACCGGTTGGCCAAAGGCGCGAGCACATGCAAAGATTCCTGCGCCAATTCCGGCGGAACATCTGACTTGCTAGCCGCCAGGTAGCGCAAGGTTTGCAGGCGTGAAGCCAACCGCAGCAAAATGACCCGGAGGTCGCGCGAAAACGCAAGCAGCATCTTGCGCACAACTTCAATCTGGTTGGCCTGGCTGACATTGCCCGTATGCTGCTGCATGCGCTGGTTGCGCTGCAGTTGCATCAGCCGCATGGATTCCAGCGCCAGATCAGCGTATTCTTTGCCAAATACCTGCTCAATCAGCTCCTGGGGGCGGTTGAGGTGCTCTGCCGCATAGACCAGGTAAGCCACCGCCTGAAGATTAGCGGCGCTCCCAATATGCGCCAGAACGTGCGCAACCCCTTCCGCATGCACAAACGTATTTTCTCCGCTGGGCAGAGTCATGTTGGCGAGCAGGGGCTGCGCAAAAGCCCGCACCCGAGTCAGCACGTCAGGCTGATGCGGCAGGCTGTCGGCAGTAGCCTGCACGATGCCGGCAACATTCTCGTCAGGTCGGGGTGGAGTATCCGGATGCTGCATGGGGCTGCATTATGAGACAGCGGTATTCAACAGGAATTTGCTGACCACACGCGCCTGCTCCGGAACAATCAGCGTAGGAGCGTGGCCAATACCAGCAAACTCCACGCAGCGGGCGCGCGGCCCGCGCTGTTGCATGGCATTGGCGGTTTCGCGCGTCAGCAAATCGGAATCTGCGCCACGCAGCAGCAGGACCGGAATGTCGAGACTATCGTAAATTTTCCAGAGGGCCGCTTGCGCCTGTTCCCACTGGCCGGGCGTATCTTGACGGAACGCTTCACCAATGGCAGGGTCGTAATGCCATTGCCACCCGCCCCGCGGATGGGGCCGCAACTGCGGACGACACAGCGCCAGCCATTGTTCCGGCGTATGTGGCCCAAAACCGCTCATGGTCTGCCGCAAGACATCGGCCGCCTCTTCTTCAGAAGCGAAGTGCGCCGGCTGTCCGATATACGCCGCAATGCGCGAAATGGCGGCAGGAGCGATGGCTGGCCCCACGTCATTGAGCACAAGACGCGACAGGGGCACTGCCAGCGGCCATGCCGGCGTCTTCTGCGTGGCCGCCAAACCCAGGCCAATCAAACCGCCCATGCTGGTGCCCAGCCAATCCAGGCGGGTAACAGGCGCCTGCTGCTCCAGGTGCTCCAGCAGTTGGAGCATGGCCTCGACATAGACCGGGGTCTGGTACCAGCGGGCCTGGGTGAACCAGTCGCTGCGGCCCCGGCCCGGCACGTCGGGACAAATGATGCGCAAAGGCGGCAATTGCCTCTCGGCCGCGTCAC
>JAGPIR010000021.1:5214-11915 GCA_018054915.1 Allobrachymonas sp. | reverse complement strand
AATGTTCGGGCTGGATGTATGCGTTGTCCTTGCCAAGCGCCAGACTCTGTGCGTCGGCCAATGCTTCCTGGAATTTGCTGGTGAGTTTGTCGATGCGCATGGATGCTCCACAAAGATTTTCTATTTAAGAAACTGGGTTCGATGGTGGGTTTTTCAAGGGCGTGACCGTCTGTTGCAGTTGTTTTGTCCACAACAAAAAAGCCCCGGTACGTAGAAAGTAGCGGGGCGTGGGCCGTAAGGAGCGGCTGGTTACTATTTCTTGAGAATGTAACGGTGGGCGTCCTGTCCGGTAACCGGTTGTCCGTCTCTTCCGAGCATGCGCAAGCGGTCTGGTGGCAGGATGTCGAAACTACGGCCTTGACCATTTGCATCAAGCATGATCCGGGTTTCATCACTGTTAAAGGTGAATCCGCCGCGGCGGGTCATGGCAGGCTTTCCGGTTCCCAGTTCCTGTGTAAGCAATTCATAGGTCGCATCACGATAAAGCGTGAGATCCAGCTGGATACCGGCGCAGTATGCACAAGGCAGTACCGTGCGGTACGTTCCTGTCCAGCCGGCAAGAGGGGCAATGACAGGGGCGGGATGTTGCGGGCGTGGGATGACTGATGGCGCATGCGTCGAGATCACGGTGCAACCCGACAACGCCGTTATCAACGACAAGGCGAAGGCGCTGCCCATGCGCGTACGGCTGAATGAAAGCAAAACATGCATTTTCATGGCAAAACCCTTTCAGGAAAGACAAGGAGATTGTATGAAGGTTCGGCTTGCATGGCATTACTGAGCGAGGCAGGACACGAATGGGCCAGGTGCTGCACGACACGGGTTGGAGATTACGGCGTGCAGTGGCCGGTGATGTATGTCTTAACGGCGGTGGCATCGGCGGGAAGCACGCTGAAACGGCGTGGCAGTTGCTCGATGCCTTCGAATTTCACCGGCCGCTCTGGGGTACGGCCCAACGCTTCCTCAATCGTGGTGGCGAATTTGATGGGCAGTGCCGTTTCCAGCACGATCATCGGCACGCCGGGTTGCAGGTGCTGGCGAGCAACCTTCACACCGTCGGCGGTGTGGGTGTCAATCATGACGGCGTGTTTTTCGTAGACGTCACGGATGGTTGCCAGGCGGTCGGCGTGGGTGCTCTTGCCGCTGGCAAAGCCGTATTGTTGTGCAGCCTTGGCAAATGCCGGCTCTTGTCCCAGGTCGAACTGTCCCTCGCTTGCCAGGGTGGGACCAAAAAGCGCAGCCGTCCGGCTGGCGTCGCGCCCCAGCAGGTCGAACACGAAGCGCTCGAAGTTGCTGGCCTTGCTGATGTCCATGCTCGGGCTGCTGGTTTCGTACGTATCGGCGCTGCTGCGCACACGGTACATGCCGGTACGGAAGAATTCATCAAGCACGTCGTTTTCATTGGTGGCGACCACCAGTTGGTCGATGGGCAGACCCATTTGCCGCGCCACGTGGCCGGCACAGACGTTGCCGAAGTTGCCGCTGGGCACGGTGAAGCTGACCTTCTGGTCACCGAGGCTCGCTGCTGGAGTGCTATTCGGCGCGTCAGCCCCTTCGGAGGGCAGTGAACTTTGCCCAGTAGGGAGTGTGGGGGCCTGTGACGTGGCCTGAAAATAGCCTGCGAAGTAGTACACCACCTGCGCCAGCAATCGCGCCCAGTTGATCGAGTTGACAGTCCCGATCTTGTAGTGGCGCTTGAAGTCCAGATCGTTGCTGACGGCCTTGACGATATCCTGGCAGTCGTCGAATACGCCCTCGATGGCGATGTTGTGGATGTTCTCGTCCTGCAGGCTGAACATTTGCGCCTGCTGGAAGGCGCTCATGCGTCCGTGCGGGCTGAGCATGAATACCCACACGCCTTTTTTGCTGCGCATGGCGTATTCGGCTGCGCTGCCGGTGTCGCCGCTGGTAGCGCCGAGGATGTTGAGCTGCTCGCTGCGGCGGCCCAGTTCGTATTCGAACAGGTTGCCCAGCAACTGCATGGCCATGTCCTTGAAGGCCAGCGTGGGGCCGTTGGACAAGGCCTCCAGGTACAGGCCACTTTCAAGTTTTTTGAGTGGCGTGATTTCGGGTGTGCCGAATACTTCCTGTGTGTAGGTTTTGGCGCAGATTGCCTTCAGGTCCGCAACCGGGATGTCATCGATGTATAGCGACAGGATTTCAAACGCGAGCGCGGCATAACCCTGTTCGTCATACACGTGTCGCAGCCGCTTCAAATCACCCGTTGAAAGAACCGGATATGTTTCAGGCATGTACAGGCCGCCATCCGGGGCCAGCCCCTCGAGCAGGATTTCGCAGAATCGGCGCGGAGTGCGGTCGCCGCGGGTGGAGAGGTAACGCATCAGTTGAGCTCTTCCTTGCGAATGCGCACAATCGGTTGCAGTACGGTAGGTAGTGCCTGCATCTGGGCCATGGCGAGGTTCATGGCCGCTTCTGTGCAGTCGTGCGTGAGCAGGATCACATCGGTTTGCGTACAGCCCTCGCCGCCCACTTCGTCGGCCTCACGTTGCAGGATGGCGTCGATGCTGATGCCGGCATCGGCCAGAATGCGTGTGACGGTGGCCAGCACACCAGCCTCATCAGCCACGCGCAGGCGCAGGTAATAGCTGGTGACCACCTCTTCCATCGGCAGGATCGGCAAGTTGCTTTTGGCATCAGGTTGAAAGGCCAGATGCGGCACGCGATGATGCGGGTCGGCAGTGTGCAGGCGCGCCACGTCCACCAGGTCGGCAATCACGGCGCTGGCTGTTGGCTCGCTGCCGGCACCCTTGCCGTAGTACAGCGTAGTGCCGACGGCATCGCCTTGCACTACAACGGCATTCATGGCGCCTTCCACATTGGCGATCAGCCGTTTTGCCGGAATCAGTGTCGGATGCACGCGCAGTTCCACGCCCGTGCCGGTGCGCTTGCTGATGCCCAGCAGCTTGATGCGGTAGCCCAGTTGTTCGGCATAGCGGATGTCGGCTGCGCCCAGCTTGGTGATGCCCTCTACGTAAGCCTTGTCGAACTGCACGTCCACTCCAAAGGCGATGGCGCTCATCAGTGTGACCTTGTGCGCGGCATCCACGCCTTCGATGTCGAAGGTGGGGTCAGCTTCGGCATAGCCTAGCTTCTGTGCCTCTTTCAATGCCACATCGAAGTCCAGCCCTTTTTCGCGCATTTCGCTCAGGATGAAGTTCGTGGTGCCGTTGATGATGCCGGCCACCCATTCGATGCGGTTGGCGGTGAGCCCTTCGCGCAGTGCCTTGATGATCGGGATGCCGCCGGCTACGGCTGCTTCGAATGCCACCATCACGCCTTTTTTCTGTGCGGCTTCAAAAATTTCGGTGCCATGAACAGCCAGTAACGCCTTGTTGGCTGTGACCACGTGTTTGCCATTTTCGATCGCCTTGAGCACCAGTTCCTTGGCTACGGTATAGCCGCCGATCAACTCCACCACGATATCGATTTCTGGTCGTGTCACTGCCGCAAAGGCGTCAGTTATTACTTCAGTTGTATTGCCGACTATGCTGCGCGCATGGTCTGCGGCACGGTCGGCCACCAGGGTGATTTCGATCCCGCGTCCGGTGCGCGCCTTGATTTCTGCCTGGTTGCGTTGCAGCACCTTGAAGACGCCGCTACCGACGGTGCCAATGCCCAGAAGGGCGACTTTGATGGGTTTCATGGACATACGGATTCTTCAAAAAATAAGTTGTCTGATGTGGGGAATCTTGCTGACAAGCGGCACCGCGCGCAATGCGGTTTCTGTCTGGTGTAGCGAGTATTTATGGACAAAAAGACCATCACCCGCCATCAACAGAGCAACAAAACAAGGCTGCCACAAATCGGAATTTGCGCATGCCTATTCTGTTGCTGTTCCGTGTTGCAAACGCCAGTTTTTCAGGAATTTGGCAAGACGGCCGATTGCCTCGCGCAACTCGTCTTCGTGCGGCAAAAAGACAATGCGGAAATGCTGATTGTCGGGAAAGTTGAATCCCGACCCCTGCACCAGCATTACGCGCGTGGCTTTGAGTACCTCAAGAAAGAACTCGCGGTCATCGGCAATGGGATACATGGCGGGATCCAGTCTGGGGAACATGTAGAGGGCTGCCTCGGGCTTGACGCACGTCACCCCGGGAATGGCAGTAACCAGTTCATACGCCAGGTCACGCTGTTTGCGTAGCCGGCCGCCTTCACGGATCAGTTCGTTGATGCTCTGATAACCGCCCAGCGCAGTTTGCACGGCCCATTGTCCCGGCACATTGGCGCACAGGCGCATGTTGGCGAGCATGTCCAGGCCCTCGATGTAGTCGCGTGCATCCGTTTTGTTGCCGGAAACGACGAGCCATCCTGCCCGGTAGCCGCATGAGCGGTAGGACTTGGAAAGCGAGTTGAACGTCAGCGTGAGAACGTCAGTGGAAAGCGAAGCCAGGGCCGTGTGTTGTGCATCCTCGTACAGGATCTTGTCGTACACCTCGTCTGACAGCAATACCAACCCGTGTGCACGCGCCAGCGCCACGATTTCCCTGAGTAGCGTCTCACTGTACAGGGCGCCCGTTGGGTTGTTGGGGTTGATGACCACAATACCCTTGGTGCGCGGCGTGATCTTGCGGCGCATGTCTTCCAGATCGGGCATCCAGCTGTTGGATTCGTCGCACAGGTAATGCACGGGGGTTCCGCCCGAAAGCGTGGTGGCGGCGGTCCACAGCGGGTAGTCGGGTGCGGGCAGCAAAAGTTCGTCGCCATCATCCAGCAGGGCGTTGAGAGCCATCACAATCAGGTCGCTGGCGCCGTTTCCCAGATAAATGTCGTCTAGCGTTACGCCCTTGATGCCTTTTTGTTGGGTGTAATGCATCACGGCTTTGCGCGCTGCAAAAATGCCCTTGCTGTCGGAGTATCCGGCCGAATCGGGCAGATTGCGGATCATGTCCTGCTGGATTTCTTCTGGTGCATCAAAGCCGAAGGGGGCCAAATTGCCAATATTGAGCTTGATGATCTTCTGCCCCTCCTCCTCCATCTTGCGCGCTGCCTCCATGATGGGGCCGCGGATGTCGTACAGGACATTGTCCAGTTTGGCGGATTTGTGGATGCTTTTCACACGTGCTCCAAGGGAAAAGATCAAAAAATATAATTTGACCACACTTTATATCCAGCCTGGGGCAGATACACATGCAATTTGACGCTGAAACACCTTTTGCTCAGGCCATCACCGGCTACGGACCCGACGGAATCACCATTTCCGGCAAACGACATGCTGGCTCTTTGCTGATAAGTTCGAATGGTTTGCTGTTTCCCTGGCGGGTGCAGAGTGCGCGGAGTCAACTCGAAGCGGGTGATTTGGAAGCGGTGGTCAATGAAGCCGTGAAAATCCTTCCGAAACCTTACGAACTGGTTATTCTGGGTACCGGCAACCTCCAATTTTTTCCGGACAATCAGTGGTTGGCGCCCTTCATTGCAAGGGGCTTGCCGCTGGAAATCATGAGTACTCCTGCGGCCTGTCGAACGTACAACATCGTGGCTTCAGAGGGTCGGACGGTGCTTGCCGCATTGTGGCAGGGTGATAACAACAAGACGTAGCCCTGATTTTCGTTCATTGCGTCGTCCATGCAGCAGCGTAAACCAGCTTCCGTGGCATATGCTGTTTTGCTGACGTTGTCTCCCAAGAATACTCTACTATTGTCGCAACAATGCTGCGCCGCAGCGATATGCGGTAAAATGCTATATGTTGTGTGCAGACAGTGGCGCGCACGCGGTTTATAGGACAGAGAACACCATCATGGCGATTGTTGTAGACAAATTGATTCCTGAATTCGATGCAGAGGCCACCGGCGGTATCAAGGTCAGCAACACGGCACACTTGGACCAGATACTCGTTCTGTTTTTCTACCCCAAGGACAATACCCCGGGGTGCACAACCGAAGCACTGGAATTTCGCGACAGATACAAGGATTTTGTTAAGGCCGGTGCTGTCGTTTATGGTGTTTCGCGCGACAACATGGTTTCACACGAGGCATTTAAGGAGAAGCTCGGGCTGCCATATGAACTGATTGCTGATACCGAAGAAAAAATGTGCCACATGTTTGGTGTAGTCAAGAACAAGATCATGTATGGCAAGAAGGTAAAGGGTATTTCGCGCAGCACTTTCCTGATTGGTCCTGATGGCGTACTCAGACAGGAATGGCGGGGCGTAAAGGTGGAGAACCATGTTGCCGAAGTGCTCAAGGCGGTGAAGGCTCTGAAAAAAGCCAACGCATCTATGGTTGGCGGTTGAGACAATCTGTTTTAGATTTTTCGGAATTCACAAAAAAACCCCAGGAGACCCTGGGGTTTTTTGTTGCCTTAAGGAGCTTCTGCATAACCCGCTTTGGCAAAAAATTATGTTAATAAAATCAATTGGTTATATGTATATTCAATGATGAAATAAGAGTTTTTCAGACTTTTCCTGACAGCAACACAGAAAACCACATGCCACTTGAGGCTCAATACATTCCTCTTGCCACGATGCTTGAGCCATCGCGTGCAGGGGCAGGTCGCGTGTCTTGTTGCACCCAATAACGGATGGCCTCGGCATCCTCGACCCGGCGGCTGGTTCCGGCAGAGTCCAGGAGAACGATGATGACGTTGCGTCCGGAAATATTGCTCTGCATCACCACACACCGGCCAGCTTCGGAGATGTAGCCGGTTTTTTGTAAGCCAATGTTCCAGTCCGCACTGTGGATGAG
>JAGPIR010000021.1:0-5114 GCA_018054915.1 Allobrachymonas sp. | reverse complement strand
GCGAATGCAACGGCTGGTTTTGGCGCGATAGATTGTCTGTCTGTGACAGATGCCAAGGAACGGACGGCCGGTTCTTCCTCCTTGATCATCGGAGAAGGTGGCGCAATCGCGGATGTGGCAGCGGGTGCTGTCACCGGGGGCGCGTCAGATGAATTTTCGTGTCTGACAATCTGCAAATCCGCCCGTTCTTGTTGTATGCCGGTTGTCGTGATTGTGACGGGTTCCGATATTTGTGAGGAGCCTTTGCTTTGTGCCTCTCGTATCAAGGCTTGCAGGTATTGTTGTCGGGTGCCTGAAGTGTCTTCTTGCTGTTTACCGGGCTTTGCTGCAGCCGGACGTTGCATGCGGGCCTGCACCATTTTTTCATGCTTTGCGGTATTTTCTGCATGGTGCAGTTGGGCCATGAGCTGTGCCAACTGCTGTTTTTGAACCTTGGTCAAGAGGCGCTTCTTGCTGCTGGTTTGCAGCGTGGCAATCTGTTTCTGCAAGTCCCGGACGGACAGCCCTTTTTCGCTGCTGTCGTGCTTGTTTGCTTTTCCAGCGCTTTGTTTGACCGAATCGGTAAATTTTTCATTACGTGCAATGGGACCGGATCTTGCTGGCCGCGTATCGCTTCTCGCAAGACGTGTGTGGTGTTTGGCTGGATTTGGCTTGTCGTTCTTGTCCATCCTGGCCAATTGCACCGGTGTGGCTGTTTTTTTGTCTGCGGCCTTCCCCTTGTTTTGGCGTGCAATTGGTCTGCTGATGTCGGCGTCTTGATTTTTTTGGTTTTTGACGGGGTTGTTTTTCCCTGCAAGGACTTTCTGATTTTTTACTGAGACAACCTTGGCGGTTGCAGGTTTTGTTACATGATCTGCTCTCGCCCAAGCCGGTACGCAGACGCTTGCAAATAGCGTGGCGCACAAAAGAGAAAAGCTTCTTGATATATAGCGAATTTCATGCATCAGGTGAAAAGGATAAGTTGAATGTGGCGATTTGCGCACGATACGGTGAATCATAATTCCAACCTCCTTCTCATAAAGCCTCGGGGAAAGTTTAACCTCATTCAAAAGACTTGGTATATCAAATACTTGGATTCAATACTTAATTTGTCGACTAAATTGTAAAAAATAGCGAATAAGGGCTTGCACAAAACTGAATACATACAATGAAGCATACATGGGAGGGATGTTCTGCTTGTCCGCATGCCTGGTTCTAGAGAGATGGCGATGCAGCAAGATGAAGAACACGGAGCAGTTTGCTTTTCATGATGGCAAAAGACGGTGATCCATAGGTCATGAGTACCTGTTGGTTCTCTTGCCGTGGGAGCAAACGCCCGGTGGCGGCATCTGTGGTCGCAAAACGTCAATAAAAAAGTGGATAGGAATAACGGGCGGCTTGGCGAATCTGTGGCTATAGTTCATAGTCTTCGTAATGACCAGACATGGCTTTCATAACCAGCGTACGCGGAAGACGGTCACTGAGGCGTTCAGCAAAATCGTAAACATAATTGCGCATGAATACGCCTCGCTTGAAAGCTACGCGGGTGACATTGCGGCCGAACAGGTGCCCAAGAGGACGACTGGCCAGCCCCGGGCGCGCGTCGTGCATGGCCATTTCGGCCACGATGCCCACTCCCAGCCCATGGGCCACATATGTGGTGATGACATCAGAATCAATGGCTTCCAGCACGATGTTGGGGTGCAGGCGGCGCTGGGCGAAAGCATGATCCACCTTTATGCGTCCGGTAAACGCAGGGTGGTAGGTGACCAGCGGCAGTTTGGCTAGGTCTTCCAGTGAAATTTGGGATTGGCGGGCCAGCGCATGGTCTGCGGGGGTTACCAGGACATGCTGCCAGTCATAACAGGGCAGGGTGACGAGCTCGGGGTAATCGGCCAAAGACTCGGTGGCCAGTCCGATGACGGCCATTTCAGAAAGCAGCAGGTCGGCCACTTGTTGTGGCGTGCCTTGATGCAGGCTGATGTGCAGCCGGGGATAGCGCACGCGCAATTGCGCCACTTTTTCGGGCAGAACATAGCGTGCTTCAGTGTGTGTGGCGGCAATGCTGAGGGTGCCGTGGTCTTCCTTGCTGAACTGTTCGCCAATACGTTTGAGGTTGGCGACTTCCCGCTGAATGATGTCGATGCTCTTGAGGATGTGTTGGCCTGGTTCGGTAATGCGCTTTAAGCGCTTGCCGTGCCGGGCGAAAATTTCCACGCCCAGCTCTTCCTCAAGTTCGATAATGGCTTTGGAAATGCCCGGTTGTGAGGTGTGCAGCGCTTTGGCGGCTTCGGTCAAGTTCAGGTTGCGCCGGACAGCTTCCTGGACGAAGCGGAATTGATGAAGATTCATGAATTAACGGACCTGATGCAGCGGTTGGAGCAATTTCCTAATATTGATTGTGATATGTAAATTCAAAAAATTAGATAAAGCGGCAATAAAAAAGGCCAGCATATGCTGGCCTTTTTATAGATGGATGCTGGTCGGAGTGAAAGGATTCGAACCTTCGACCTTCTCGTCCCGAACGAGACGCGCTACCAGGCTGCGCCACACTCCGAAGCCCAGAATTCTAGCTGAATTCATCGGAAAGTTTCCTATGCTGCTGCAATCTGCGTTACAAGACCGTTTTGTTTTGGCGGGGTAGGGTCATGACGGTTCATGTCACGGTTTGCAACGGTGTGGCTGAAGGGGTGACGTTCTGTGAGGGGGATTGTTGGTTGGCGAAGGAACCAGAATTCTGGGCGCGTCCAGCCCAAGCCCTGTTATGTATAAGTTGCGCGTCCGTGCGCTTCAACGGTTTCGCACCAGCCAGCGAAAGGCGAGCAGGGATGCGGCGGTATAGGCCAAGCTCGGCAAGGCTGCAATCACCCAGGGAGTCCATGCGTGTAAATTACCCACATATTCGAACACGTTGTTGAGCAGGAAAAAACTGATGCCGAAAATGGTACCGGCAAATACTGCCATGGTGATGATTCCAGAGCGGAAATGCAGGTAGGCGAACGGTAGTGACAGAACCATCATCACCAAACAGCTCAGCGGATAGAACAGCTTGCGCCAAAAGCGGATTTCATAAAGATTGGCAGACTGGTTGTTTACCTTGAGATGGCTGATGTAGCGGTACAGTTCAAAGGTTGACATGCGGTCCGGCTTGAGCAGGGCCGCGGCCACCATCGATTGCTGGATGCCGGTTTTCAGCAATTCAGAGGTCATGCTGCTGCGGATGATGCGGTTCTGGCTGGTCGCATCCATGGCCAGATGGTTGTTGTTGACATTGGCGAGTTGCCATGCGCCGTCGGCAAATTTTCCGGATTCGGCCTTACGCAACTGGGATAGGAAGCCATGCGTGTCAAAATCAAAAACGCGGATCTGGCGCATCTGGCCGTCCGGCGTGAGTTCTTGCACATTGACAATACGTTCCGATCCGTTGATGCTTTCCTTGATCCATGCGCCGGTATAGCCTTTGGTAACGTTTCCCTCAAAACGAGCTTTGTAGTATTGCGCCAATTTTTCCGTGCCGGGGGCAATGTAATCACCGATGAGAAAAGTTAGCACGGTAAACAGGGCGCCAAGCCATAACAGGTTGCGCAATGCGCGCCAAGGCCCTAGGCCGCTGGTGCGTAATATGGTGAATTCCGAGTTTTGCGCCAGACTGGCCATGACAAAGACAGTGCCAATCAGCACAGCGATGGGTAGCAGTTCGTATGTGTGTCCTGGCAGCAGCAAGACGATATAGGCTAGTGAATTGATCAGGCCATAAGGGGTGGCCGTGCGGCTGGAGAACGACAGGTCATTGAGAACATCGAAAAAGGCAAACAGTGCAAGAAACCCAGCGGTGATGAACAGTACAGCCGTAAATACCTGCTTGCTAATGTAGCGTCTGACGGTGTGCATCAATGGCTCCCATCTTCTGCAGCATGACGCATGCGCCCGTCGGGCCAAAGCGTGCGCAAGGACCATTGGCGGTCTTGCTTGATCAGCCAGAGCAATGCGGCAGCAAATACGCTGCCATGTAGGAGCAGCAACATTGCAGCCATGCCTATTCGTTCGCTGGCAACCCAGCCTTGTCCAAGATTGATCAGGTTGTAGTAAGCGGCGAAAGACAGGATGGCGAAAAGCAAGTTGCCACTGCGCCCAGAACGGGGGCTGGTGTACGCACTGGCCAGCGCAATCAGCAAGAGATTGATGCTTGCCAGGGTCATGCCCAGACGCCAGCCAATTTCCGCCCGCAGCCTTGGAGCAGATTGACGCAGCAGTTGCAGCGTTGGCACTGTCTGTGGTGCTGCCTGAATGAGGGACTGAAGGTTTTGAGTCTGTTGGGGTGCGGGCAATTGGTGGCCAACGCGAATGCCGTATTCTTTGAAACGGCCGATGGCAAGGGTCTGGTCATTCTTGATTTCTGTATTTTGGCCATTTTGCAGAACAACAAAACGTCCTGCCTCCCGGTTATCAATGTATCCGTTGTTGGCGGATATCACGATCTCTTTGTCTGGCTGGCGAACAAACGCAAAAAAACGTGCGCCTGCATCCAGCCCGGCTCCGTCCTGCCGGGTGCCCACGTAAAAAACACGGCTGCCGTCTGCTGATTCTTGAAACATTCCGGGAGTAATCCGCTCCAGATCACCGCGCGATTGGTAGCGGTTGCGCAGTTCCAGAATTTGGGAGTTGGCCCAGGGCCAACCGATCAGTGAAAGCAGGGCCACAAGCAAAATGATCGGGGCTGCGAATTGCAACAGGGGCCCGAGGAATTTCAGCAATCCCTGGCCGCTGGAGAACCATATTGCCATTTCGCTGTCACGATACATGCGTGAAAGACAATATGCCACACTGACAAACAGACTCAAAGTGAGCAGGGTCGGCAAATAGGCAAGCACCGTATAGCCGAGCACCAGTGCCACTTCTGATGGGTTGACGAGACCCCGGTTGGCCAGTTTCAATGTGCGGATCAACATCATGGTGATCATGATGATCACCAGTACCAGCAAGGATGCGCTGAAGCTGCGGGTGAGTTCGCGCCGAATGGAAGTATGGAATATCATCGCAGGTCAAGTGTGTCCATTGTGTCCGGACAAATGGAATGGACACAGCAAATCGTCTATCTTAAGGTACCATGAAATTCTCTCTTGCCTCTGAAAACT
>JAGPIR010000020.1 GCA_018054915.1 Allobrachymonas sp. | reverse complement strand
CCGACGGCTTTGAAGCCCACGAGGCACGCATTTGCATCGCCGAAGGCGAAATTCTGGGCAACCAGCGCCGGGTGCGCCGCTTCACGCACCAGCAGTATTTCCACAGCACCAAGCAGATGCAGGAGCTGTTCGCCGACATCCCATCGGCTCTGGCCAACACGGCAGAAATTGCCCGTCGTTGCCATCTCACGCTTGACCTGGGCCGCCCGCAACTGCCGCATTACCCTACACCTGAAGGCCTGTCGATCGGGGACTATTTCCGCCAGCTTTCCCTGCAAGGACTTGAGCAGCGCCTGCAACAGCTCTACCCCAATACCGCACAACGCGAGGCCCAGCACTCACGGTACCTGGAACGCTTGGAGTTTGAAATTGAAACCATCGTCAAGATGGGCTTCCCTGGCTACTTCCTCATCGTGGCCGATTTCATCAACTGGGCCAAGAACCACGGCTGCCCCGTAGGCCCGGGGCGCGGTTCGGGCGCGGGGTCGCTGGTGGCCTATGCGCTGAAAATCACCGATCTGGATCCGCTGGCCTACGGCCTGCTGTTCGAACGCTTTCTGAATCCCGATCGGGTGAGCATGCCCGACTTTGACATCGATTTCTGCCAGGGCAATCGTGACCGCGTAATCGAATACGTCAAGCAAAAATACGGCAGGGAAGCGGTCAGCCAGATCGTCACCTTCGGCACTATGGCTGCACGCGCAGCCATCCGCGACGTGGGCCGTGTACTCGATCTGCCCTACAGCTTTTGCGACAGCATCAGCAAGCTGGTGCCCAACAAGCCTGGTAAACCCGTAACCTTGCAATATCCACCCGCCAACCTGACGGCAGAGGACAAGGAAAAAATACGCCATCGCCGCCGAGCCCCTGCTGGCCGAACGCATCGCCAGCGACGACGAAGTGCGCACGCTGATCGAACTGGCGCAGCAACTCGAAGGACTGACCCGCAACATCGGCATGCACGCCGGTGGCGTGCTGATCGCGCCAGGCAAGCTCACCGATTTTTGCCCGCTGTACCAGCAACCCGGCAGCGACGCGGCCGTGAGCCAGTTCGACAAGGACGACGTGGAAGCAGCCGGCCTGGTGAAGTTCGACTTTCTGGGTCTGGCCACGCTCACCATCATGGAGCTGGCCCGCAACTTCATCCGGGCGCGCCACAAGGGGCAGGAAAACTTCACGTTCGACGACGTGCCGCTTGACGACAAGGCCACCTACAAGCTGTTTCAGAACGGCCAGACCGAAGCCGTATTCCAGTTTGAAAGCGGAGGCATGCAGCGCATGCTGCGCGAGGCGCTGCCCACGCGCTTTGAAGATCTGATTGCACTCAACGCGATGTACCGGCCCGGCCCGATGGAAAATATCCCGAGCTTCGTGGCACGCAAACACGGCCGCGAGGAAGTGGCTTATCCGCACCCCCTCCTCGAAGGTATTTTGGGCGAAACCTACGGCATCATGGTCTACCAGGAACAGGTCATGCTGGCTGCCCAGATCGTCGGGGGATATACGCTGGGCGGCGCCGATTTGCTGCGCCGCGCCATGGGCAAGAAAAAACCTGAAGAAATGGCGCAGCACCGGGATCTGTTCTGCGCCGGCGCCGCGCAAAAAGGCATCAGCGCCAGTCAGGCGGGCGAAATTTTCGACTTGATGGAGAAGTTCGCCGGTTACGGTTTCAACAAATCTCATGCCGCAGCCTATTCGTTGCTGGCCTACCAGACCGCCTGGCTGAAAACACACTTTACCGCCGAGTTCTTCTGCGCCAACATGACCGTGGAACTCGACAACACCGACAAACTCAAGGTGCTGCATCAGGATGCCATCGCCATGGGCATGCAGTTCGAGCCGCCCGACATCAACCGCAGCCAGTACCGCTTTGAGCCGGTCAGCGATAGCGTTATCCGCTACGGCCTGGGCGCCATCAAGGGTACGGGCGAAAGCGCAATTGCCGCAATTGTGTCCGCGCGTGAGGAAAACGGTCCGTTTACCAGCCTGTTTGATTTTTGTGCTCGCATCAATCGCGGCAAACTCAACAAGCGCACGGTAGAGGCGCTGGTCAAGGCTGGCGCTTTCGACCGCCTGCATCTTGATCGCGCTGCCTTGCTGGCAAGCATCGATCTGGCTTTCGACTACGCCTTGGCCCAAGAGGCCAACACCCATCAGGTTGGACTGTTCGACCTGGCCGATGACGGACATGGCAGCAGCACGCAAGAACCCGCTTTAGCAGAGACCACACCATGGGATCTCCGTGAACGTCTGCAGCAGGAAAAAGCCGCATTGGGCTTCCACCTCTCCGGCCACCTGTTCGATGCCTGCGCCAACGAAGTGCGCCGTTTCGTGCAGACCCCGCTGGCCCACCTGGAAGAAAGCCGCGAACCACAATTGCTGGCAGGCATTGTCTGCGACCTGCGCATCATCAACGGCAACCGTGGAAAACTGGCACTTTTCCGGCTTGATGACGGCAGCGCCACAGTAGAGGCCAGCGCCGATGAATCCGTTTTTTCCGGCAATACTGCACTCAAGGAAGACGCCCTGCTGATCGCACAAGGCCGCGTGCAGTTTGACCGCTTCAGTGGGGCATTGCGCCTGAACGCACAGAACATCATCGACCTGCCCACGGCGCGCTACCGCTTTGGCAAACATCTGCTGGTGCAGATGGGCCCGCTGGCTGCCCACGAACCGGGGCCATCCTTCAGCCGCGTTTTTTCCGACCACCCCCCGCAAAGAGCAACGACCGACAGCGGTGACGTTCTCATGCGCGGCCTGCCCGTGCGCGTGCGCCTTGGGATACGCTCCAACGATGGCAGCATCGTCGAAGGTACCCTGGCGCTAAACGAAGACTGCCAGTTCTACCCATCAGACGCCGCGCTGGCCAGCTGGACCGCCCTGCTTCCGCAGGGACAGGTGCATGTCGTTTATAGCAGCAACTGACAAATTCACCATGCGCTGCGGGGTCTATTCATCCTTTCAGACAAGCAAACGATAGCCCACTCCCGATTCGGTCAACAGGTACCGAGGGCGCGCAGGGTCGGCTTCCAGCTTGCGTCGCAGATTGGCCATGTATACCCGCAGATAATGCGCCTGCCCAGTATGGTTCGGACCCCAGACTTCCTGCAATAGCTGGCGCTGCGTGAGCACCCGACCGGCATTGCCCGCCAGGTACATAAGCAAACGATATTCAATCGGTGTGAGATGCACCTCTTCACCTGCGCGCAGCACCTGGCGGCGCGCCAGATCTAGTTCAATCTCGCCAAAGCACAACAGCGGCGTCGCTTCTGGCATGCGCTGACTACGCCGCAAAAGAGCCCGCACACGCGCCAGCAATTCAGGTATGCCAAATGGCTTGGTTAGGTAATCATCTGCGCCAGCATCAAGCGCGCGCACCTTGTTGATTTCATCGCTGCGTGCCGAAAGGATTAACACTGGAAGCTGGCTCCAACTGCGCAACTCCTGCACCAGTTGTACGCCATCACCGTCTGGCAATCCCAAGTCGAGAATAACCAGGTCAGGCTGGCGGCTTGCCGCCTCAAGCAAACCGCGCTGAAGTGTGGCGGCCTCCCAAACCCGGCAGCCCTCTCCTTCGAGCGCGCTTCGCAAGAAACGGCGAATGTGCAGCTCATCTTCCACAAGCAGCACCACAGGCGCTGGCGGTCTGGGATCAATCTCAACCACGTTCATGCCGCCTCCGGCACAAGGACAGGCGGCCGTCCCAGCGGCAATGTAAAAATGAAGCAGGCGCCAGTTCCTTCGCGGCGTACCTGGGCCCACATCCGGCCCTTATGGGCCTCAACGATGGCACGCGCAATGGTCAGACCTAGGCCCACTCCAGGAATGGCAGACTCTTCATGGCCCCGCATGAATTTGTCGAACACACTCTTTTCCTTACCGAACGGCAGGCCGGGTCCGTTGTCGCACACACTGATCAACATATCCTCGTCCCGCGTATGCGCTTCCAGAATGATCCGGCTGCCTGCAGGAGTGTACTTGGCCGCATTTTCCAGCAAATTGCACAACACCCGCTCAATAAGAACCGCGTCAAATTCCACCAGAGGCAAATCAGCCGGCAATTGCACCTCCACCGCATGCTGCGCCAGTACGCTGGCCCGGGCGTGTAGCGCCGCACCCACCACCTCCTCCAGTGGCTGCCATTCCTTGTTCAATGTGATGCTGCCGACCTGCAACCGCGCCATATCCAACAGATTGTGCACCAGCGCACTGGTGCGCAGCGCCTCATCGCGAATTGCATGCGCCAGTTCTGCTTGGGCCGGCGCCAGCGGCGGTGTTTGCTGCAACGTCAACGCATCGGCCAAGCCTACCAGAGCAGTCAATGGGGTGCGCAGATCGTGTGACAACGCAGCCAGCAGATTATTGCGCAATTGCTCAGACTCCATCTGCAACAGGGCCTGTTGCGCCACTTCGATGTAATGCAAGCGCTCCACAGCAATGGCAGCCAGCGAGGCGCCAGCCTGCAGCAGCCGCTCCTGCTCAGGTGTAAGCAGCCAAGGCATTTGGCGTGGCTGGATAGCCAACACCCCGCGCGTACGCATGGTCGCCTTCAGCGGAAGGTACAGCACAACGGCCGAAGGCAGAGTGTCGGTAGACAGACCAGCCGGTTCAGAATGATCGAGTGCCCACTGGGCAATCGCCATATCCACTTCAAAGCCAATAGGTGCCTGCGGTGGAACAGACAGCTTGTCACCCAGCCCCAGCGGCAGCAGCACCGCATTGGCATGGAAGCCCTGCTGTACAAACTCGCGCACGACTTCTTCGATTTGCTCCACCGTCAGCACGGCCGAAAGATCCCGTGCCATCTGGTACAGCAACCGTGTGCGCCGCTCGCGCCCGTGTGCAGCATCGCGTTGCAAGCGCAAACCAGCCGTGAGGTGGGCCGTGATAACCGCCACACCCAGCATGACGCTGAAAGTGAGCAGGTATTGCAGGTGGCTCACCGCAAAGGCATAGCGCGGCGCAATGAAGAAAAAATCGAACGCCAAAACAGCCAGCACCGAACTCAGAATGGCCGGATTGCGCCCGAAACGAAAAGCCACCAGAACCACCGCCAGCAAAAACAGCATGGCGATATTAACTTGGTCGAGCAGGCCGTACAGGGGAATCGAGATACCAGTAACGGCCAGCACCGCCAACATCGCAGCGCCATAACGTCGCCACTGAATGGGCGGCCTGCGCAGTTCATCATGCGGCGACACAGCGGCGGCCTTCTCTCCATCCACACCAATGCTGGACAGTTGCATCACATCCAGATCGGGGGCGCGCATGAGCAGACGCCGAGCCAACCCGGGACGCAGGCGCCGCCACCAAGCCTCATCCCTTTCGCGTCCCAGCAATACCTTGCTCAAGTTGTTGTCGCGTGCATACCCGATGATGGCGTCCACACTGTCGTCCGCTATTGGGTTAGCGGTCTGCGCACCCAGCTCTTGCGCCAGTTGCAAGGCTTTCAGAGCACGGCGGCGATCGGCATCGGGCAAACGCTGCAGCCTGGGTGTTTCAACGTACAGCGCATGCCAAGGCACATCCAATTGAGCCGCCAGCCGCGCTGTACTACGCACCAGACGCTCCGCGCCCATTCCAGGGTGAATGCATACCAGCAGCGATTCGCGTGTAGGCCACACGGCATCGACTGCCTGCTGCCTGCGCCAGGCCAGTACTTCATTGTCCACGCGGTCAGCTGTGCGGCGCAATGACAGTTCGCGCAGCGCAATCAGATTGCCCTTGCGGAAAAAATTCTGCATGGCGCGCTCGGCCTGCTGCGCGATGTAGACCTTCCCGGCCTTGAGCCGCGCCAGCAACTCGTCGGGCGGCAGATCAACCAGCACCACCTCATCGGCGGCATCGAATACATGGTCAGGCACCGTCTCCCACACCCGTGCTCCCGTGATGCGGCCCACCACATCGTTGAGGCTTTCAAGGTGCTGCACATTGACCGTGGTGTACACGTCGATGCCGGCGGCCAACAACTCTTCAACATCTTGCCAGCGCTTGGGGTGACGACTGCCAGGAACATTGCTGTGCGCAAGCTCATCAACCAGCATCAATTGCGGATGACGTTGCAAGGCAGCATCCAGGTCAAATTCGCTCAAAGTACGACCCTGATGCAGAGTCTGGCGCAACGACAGGGTTTCCAAACCATTGAGCAGGCGGGCAGTTTCGGTACGGTTGTGGGTTTCGACCAGCCCTGCCACCACATCCACCCCTTGTGCCAGCTGCTGACGTGCGGCCTGCAGCATGGCGTAGGTTTTGCCCACGCCGGGGCTGGCACCGAAAAATATTTTCAATCTGCCACGGCTGGCCTTGCGCTCTTGCGCTTCCAGCTGCTCCAGCAGCACGTCGGGATCGGGGCGTTGATCGTTATTGATGTTCATGCTTGAACCATGCTGCAATGCGGCCGCTGAAACAGGAACGGAGTACAGAGATTACGGAGAAAACACGGCAAAAACACAGACCCATCCCCGATGCGCCAGTTACCTTTCTAGAAGCGTTTTTTGCACCTTCACAAAAGTCTCCCGGCAACCTACTTTGAATCCGGGAGTGGGCACAAAAGGTGCGACGTACAGACGAAAAAGGCGGTAAAAAGCTGCTTCCTGCACCGTTGAGCAATCCTTCACGGTCTCCACGCAACCCTCGGCGCCCCGTGACTTTTATTCATTTTTTTACGGTATCCAGCGCTAGGTTCAGGCGCAACACATGCACGCGCGGCTCACCCAAAAACCCCCACTGCCGGTCTTCTGTGTTTTGTGCCACCAGCGCCTGCACTTGTTCCTGCGGCAGACCACGCAAGCGCGCTACGCGCGGCGCCTGCCACTGCGCCGCAGCGAGGCTGATATGCGGATCCAAACCGCTGGCCGATGCCGTAACCAAATCCACCGGCACCGATTGCGCTTGCGCGGGATCAGCCGCCCTGAGCACCGCGATGCGCGCACTTACCTGATCCAACAGAGCCGGATTGAGCGGCCCAAGATTGGCACCACCAGAATACGCGGCGTTATAGGCTTCCCCGGGCGTAGCCGACGGGCGACCCCAAAAATAGCGCGGATCCGAAAACTGCTGCCCGATCAGCTCCGACCCGATGATTATTTCATTCTTGCGGATGATGCTGCCATTGGCCTGGTGCGGCATCAGCACCTGTGCCAATCCAGTTACCAGTGTCGGATAGACCAATCCCAGCAGCACTGTAAATAGGGTCAGCAACACGAAGGCAGGTCTGAATTGTTTAAGCATGGAACCTTTCTCCTTCAGGTGAGCTGTACCAACACCAGCAGCCAATCGATCAGCTTGATGCCGGCGAAAGGAACAATCAGCCCGCCCACGCCATACAGCAGCAGGTTGCGTCGCAGCAGCGTAGCCGCGCCCTGCGGCTTGTAGGCTACACCCTTGAGCGCCAGCGGAATCAGCGCAATGATGATGAGCGCGTTGAAAATCACTGCCGACAGAATGGCCGATGCCGGCGTAGCAAGCCCCATCACATTGAGCCGGTTTAGCGACGGATAGGTACTGGCGAAGGCCGCCGGAATGATGGCGAAATACTTGGCGATGTCGTTGGCGATGCTGAAGGTGGTAAGCGCGCCACGCGTCATCAGCATCTGCTTGCCGGTTTCCACCACCTCGATCAACTTGGTCGGGTTGCTGTCAAGGTCGACCATGTTGCCGGCCTCCTTGGCTGCCTGTGTTCCGCTGTTCATGGCAACGGCCACGTCGGCCTGCGCCAGCGCGGGCGCGTCATTGGTGCCATCGCCAGTCATGGCCACCAGCCGACCTTCCTGCTGGTGCTTGCGGATCAACGCCAACTTGGCTTCGGGTGTAGCTTCGGCCAAAAAATCGTCCACCCCGGCCTCAGCGGCAATGGCTGCGGCTGTAAGGCGGTTGTCACCGGTCACCATCACAGTCTTGATACCCATACGCCTCAGCTCGGCAAAACGCTCCTTGATGCCACCTTTGATGATGTCTTTGAGTTCCACCACGCCCAGTACCCGTGCACCGTCGCTGACCACCAACGGCGTCGATCCGCGCCGGGCCACATCATCCACCAATCCCTGCAACGACTGCGACCAGTCTGCGCCCTGAGCCACTACGTGGCGATGAATGGCATCGGCCGAGCCCTTGCGAATACTGCGACCCTGCCAGTCAATGCCACTCATACGCGTCTGTGCAGTGAAGTGGACGAATTCCGCTCCTTCCGTTTCGATGTCGCGTCCGCGTTGATTGAGCACCTGCTTGGCAAGGGTCACTATCGAGCGGCCTTCTGGCGTCTCGTCAGCCAGCGATGACAGCAACGCAGCATCGGCCAACTCGTTTTCATGCACACCCTGCGTGGGCAAAAACGCGGCCGCTTGCCGGTTGCCAAGCGTGATGGTGCCAGTTTTGTCGAGCAGCAACACGTCCACATCGCCGGCCGTCTCGACCGCCTTGCCCGAGGTGGCAATGACATTCTTTTCCATCATCCGGCCCATTCCGGCCACACCAATGGCTGAAAGCAGTCCACCGATAGTAGTCGGAATCAGGCACACCAGCAGCGCAATCAGCACGGTCACACTCACCGGCGTACCCTGGCCGCTGACGCGTACGCTGAAAATTGAGAAGGGTAGTAGCGTGGCCGTGGCCATAAGAAAGGTCAGTGTCAGCGCCACCAGCAAAATAGTCAGCGCAATTTCGTTCGGGCTTTTTTTGCGCTTGGCGCCTTCAACCATGCCGATCATGCGATCCAGAAAAGTCTCACCGGGATTAGTGGTGATGCGCACCACCAGCCAGTCTGACAACACACGGGTTCCGCCCGTAACGGCGCAAAAATCACCGCCCGATTCGCGAATGACCGGAGCCGACTCTCCGGTGATAGCCGATTCGTCGACCGACGCCACGCCTTCAATCACCTCCCCATCACCTGGCACCACGTCACCGGCTTCTATCAGCACTACGTCGCCCTTGCGCAGATCTTGCGACGGAAAATCGACTGTGGCTGCGCCGTGGCGCGGCTCGGCCAGCTTCTTGGCCATGACGGTTTTCTTCAGCCCTTTCAAGGCAGCGGCCTGGGCCTTGCCACGGCCTTCGGCCATAGCCTCGGCAAAGTTGGCGAATAGCACGGTGAACCACAGCCATAGCGTAATTGCCAGAATGAACCAACTCGGCTCCTCACCGTGTTGCACTAGCGCCTGCACGAACAAGCCAGTACACATCACGCTTCCCAGCCAGACCACGAACATTACGGGATTTTTGACCTGGGCCAGCGGTGAAAGGCGCTTGAGCGCGTCCCAAGCTGCCTGGCGCATCAGCGTCCGATCGTAAAGGGATTGTGGAGGATTGGTCATCAGCGCGTTCCCAACACCATTTGCAATTGCTCAACCACCGGCCCCAATGCCAATGCAGGCAAGAAAGTAAGCGCCCCCACCACGACCACAACCATAACCAGCAGCAGCACGAACAACGGACCATGCGTAGGCAGCGTAC
Source organism: Allobrachymonas sp. (assembly GCA_018054915.1). GTDB lineage: Bacteria > Pseudomonadota > Gammaproteobacteria > Burkholderiales > Burkholderiaceae_C > Brachymonas. The sequence goes on along the minus strand of JAGPIR010000020.1, from coordinate 2,582 downwards.
CAACCGACGGTGGAACAATTTTTTTACCTGCCAGCGCGCCTGCCAGCGCCAGCACTGCCACCATGACGACGTAACGGCCCCAGAGCATGGTCAGCCCCAGCGCCAGGTTGTAGTAGGGTGTATCGGCCTGCAATCCGGCAAAGGCGCTGCCGTTGTTGTTGGCGGCAGACGAGAAGGCGTACAGAATTTCAGTAAAACCATGCGCGCCTGGGTTGGCAATGGCTGCACGCCCAGCTTGCAGCGCAACTGAAAGCGCAGTGCCAAATAACGCGACCAGCGGTGCCGCCAGAATGGCGATCGAAGCCATCTTGATTTCAAACGCACCAATCTTCTTTCCAAGGTATTCAGGTGTGCGGCCAATCATCAACCCAGCCACGAAAACCGCCAAAATGGCAAACACCAGCATGCCATACAGGCCAGAGCCCGCACCACCAAAAACCACCTCGCCCAACTGGATCAGCCATAGCGCAGCCATTCCACCCAACGGCGTGAGTGAATCATGCAGACTGTTGACTGCGCCACACGCCGTCGCCGTAGTGACGACCAGAAACAATACCGAGGCATGAATGCCAAAACGCAATTCCTTGCCTTCCATATTGCCACCCGGCTGCCAGGCAGAAGCCTGCATATCCACGCCCAGCCGAGCCAGCAGCGGATTGCCCGACTGCTCGGCCCAGAACACCAGTGCTAGCAACATCAGCAACACACAACTCATAGCCGCCAGCAGGGCCACCCCTTGCCGGTGCTCGCCCACCATGCATCCGAATGTGAAACACAATGCGGTCGGAATGAGCATCAACGCCAACATCTCCAACAGATTTGAAAACGGTGTGGGATTTTCCAGCGGATGCGCTGAATTGGCGTTGAAAAAACCACCACCGTTAGTGCCGAGTTGCTTGATCGCCACTTGGCTTGCAACCGGGCCCAGAGCGATATTCTGGATCCGAACCCCGCCCGTAGTTGGTGCTGCAGGTGCTTCGACCATTGTTGCCGATCCGACCGGAGTCGATACCTGTTTCAGCTGCTCCACCGGTGCGGCTTGCACTTGTGGGCTCAGAGTCTGAACCACGCCCTGACTTACCAGCGCCAGCGCCAACACAACCGACAAAGGCAGCAGCACATATAGCACTGCGCGCACCATATCCACCCAAAAATTGCCAATACCTTTGGCCAGCTTGCGGGCAAAAGCGCGCACCAGCGCCACCGCCACAGCCACGCCCGTTGCAGCCGACAGAAAATTCTGCACCGTCAACCCCATCATCTGAGTGATGTGGGCCATGGTAGTCTCACCCGCGTAGGCCTGCCAGTTGGTGTTAGTCAAGAAACTGATCGCAGTATTGAATGCCAGATCGGGGCGAATGCCCGGCCGCTGCGTCGGGTTTAACGGCAGCCAAGCCTGCGCGCGCTGCAATAAATACAGAGCCAGCACGCCCGCAGCGCCAAAGGTCAGCACACTGACCGCATAACGCGTCCACGACATCTCGTCATCCTCACGCACGCCGGCGACGCGATACAGCTTCTGCTCCACAGTGCGCATCCAGCACATCCAGACCGGAATATCGCCCAGGAAAACCCGCGCCATGTAGTGCCCCAATGGCCAAGCCAGCGCCAGCAGTGCAGCAAAAAAAACGCCTACCTGCAACAGGAAGAATCCACTCATGAAAAACGCTCCGGATAAAACAGCACCACCACCAAATACACCAACAGTGCCACCGCTACCAGAAGAGCCAGCCAATACAGCAGATTCATGCGCCCGCCCCCAAGCCGTCGAGCCATTTCACCAGAACCCCCATACCCACAAAGAACAGCAGCAAAAGCGCTATGCAGATCATGTCCACAGCAATAGCCTCCCCTGAAATTATCCGCATCTGATTCTAGTCAGTCCGGCGTCAATGGACGTTAATATATTATCAATGCTCGCATAAATTGCGTTAAAAATTCATCAATGCGCGCAAGCCATCCTGTTGGGATTGCCAGGGGTTCTTACTTGCAACGACCTGCGGGTATTCCCGGCTTCGGCACACAACTTACAAGGGTGTGTGCCCACGAGGTTCTTCCTATAATTCACGGCAATTGTTTCACTACGTCTTCATCTTTCAGGCCCCCTCATGCAATTCATCCGTTTTTCCGATCTCTGCGCCAACGGCCAAGCCAAAAACAAACGCGTCTTTATCCGCGCGGACCTCAACGTTCCACAAGACGACGCTGGCAACATCACCGAAGACACCCGAATCCGTGCCTCGCTGCCGGCCATCAAAATGGCACTCGACGCGGGTGCGGCAGTGATGGTTACATCGCATCTCGGACGGCCAACAGAAGGCGAATTCAGCCCCGAAGACTCATTGGCGCCCGTGGCCAAACGCCTCTCGGAATTGCTGGGCCGCGAAGTTCCGCTGATCAGCGGCTGGGTGGATGGTGTGGATGTCAAACCCGGCGACGTGGTGCTTCTAGAAAACTGCCGCCTCAACAAGGGAGAAAAGAAGAACAACGAAAATCTGGCCAAAAAAATGGCCGCACTGTGCGATATCTTCGTACACGACGCCTTCGGTACAGCGCACCGTGCCGAAGGCACCACTTACGGC
>JAGPIR010000194.1 GCA_018054915.1 Allobrachymonas sp. | reverse complement strand
GCTCTGACCCCTCTCAAAGGCCGCCCCCAAGCTGGCAGGACGGACGGCCTGCATCAGAAACCTGACCGGGCCACCGGGTTGCCAGCAGGCGCAAAATCGGGAGGGTCAGCCAGCAAGGCTGGATACGGCCCTCAGAGCGCCTGGCGCACCGCTTCCCCCAAATCAATCACCGCCTTGGCGTAATAGCTGCTGTTGTTGTAGCGCGTGATCACATAGAAATTCTGGGTTCCAGCGTGGTAGCTGGGTGCTGCCGGGCCATTTTCCAGTTCGATCAGTGCCAGTTTGCCACTGCGCCCCAGACGGGGAGCCGCATGCTGCACCTGCGCCCCCAGGGTGGAAAATTCCTGAGTGGTAAAACTTGGAACAATGTCCGGTGCCAGCAACGCAGGCAATTGCAGGCGGCTGGTATCGAACGCCACGTCGTACAGTGGCGGCAGGCCCGGTTCCCAGCCAAAAGAGCGGAAATAACTGGCCACGGAGCCGATTGCATCGACCGGACTGGTAAACAGGTCGATATGACGGTCTCCGTCGTAATCGACCGCATATTTGAGCCAGCTGGACGGCATGAACTGCGGCAGCCCCATGGCCCCGGCATAGCTGCCTTGCAAGGCCAGCGGGTTGTCGCCGTTTCGGGCGCACAGCAGCAGATAGGCCTGCAGTTCATCAAGAAAAAATTGGTTGCGCGCCTCCGCACGCGGGTGCTGCCGCGGAAAATCAAAACTGAGGGTGGAAAGCGCATCGATCACGCGCATATTTCCCATGTTGCGGCCAAATATCGTCTCCACACCGATGATGCCGACGATGAATTGTGCCGCCACACCAAATTCATGCTCGGCCCGGCGCAGGGCGGGCGCGTTTTCGCGCCAGAACTGCACACCTGCACGGATACGCAGGGGCTCCACAAAACGGCTGCGATAGACGCTCCAGTTGCGGCGCACCCCCTGCCCGGCGGGCAGAATGAGCCGCGGGACGGCCGGAAGGTAGTCGGCGTTACCGATGGCGTTGCGCACATAAACTTCCGGCAGACGCAGGCGCCGCGCCATGGCGGGCACCTGCTCCATCACTTCGGGGCGCCCAGCATAAGTGCCGCCAAGCGGCATGGGCGTGAGTGCCTGGGGTGGCAGAACCGGTGCAGGACCGTCCACCAACTGCGAAGAATTTCCGGCCTGCGCAGTCACACCACCGTCATCCTTTCCTGCAATCACGCCACCTTTTCCGGCACAACCCGCAAGCCCTGCCAGTAATGGCGCCCCCAAAACGGCGCCTTGCACCAACCAGCGCCGGCGTTTCAAGAGCCGATCCTCATTCAAGGCCAACAGGGAAGCTGGAGATTCAACGTGTTTCATGTCAGGTTCCATCATTTCAAAAACCAATGCCTGTATTCTGTTACGGCTTCCGGCAAGTGTAGCGATCGTAAAAGAACCCAGCCAGGATTTACAATTTGATGTTTGTTTAAAGCGTTTGCGCCAATCAGCAACCGCTTCAGGCTGGCGCACCGGTAACTGCGACCGGCGACCTGCTTCATTTGTATTTGACTGCCCCTCATGACCGTTTCCATTCCCGCCCAACCCGTTCTCGAAAGTCTTGCCAAATCGTTTGAACCCGCCGCGATTGAAGCCAGTTGGGGGCCGGAGTGGGAAACACGCGGCTACGGCCAGGCAGGATCGCGCGGAACCGGCCAGCCCGATACCGCCATGCACGCTGCCGGACATGATTTCGCCATCCAGCTGCCGCCGCCCAACGTGACGGGCACGCTGCACATGGGTCACGCGTTCAACCAGACCATCATGGACAGCTTGACGCGCTACCACCGCATGCGTGGATTCAACACGCTGTGGTTGCCCGGAACCGACCACGCCGGCATCGCCACGCAGATAGTGGTGGAGCGCCAGTTACAGGCCCAGGGCATCAGCCGGCATGACATGGGCTCCTCTCCGGCTGAGGCGCGCAAGAATTTTGTCGCCAGGGTGCGGGAGTGGAAAGAGCAATCCGGCAACACCATTACCACCCAAATGCGCCGAATGGGCGCCAGTGTCGACTGGAGCCGGGAATATTTCACCATGGACGACAAGTTGTCCAAGGTGGTTACCGAAACTTTCGTGCAGCTTTACGAACAGGGCCTGATCTACCGCGGCAAGCGTCTGGTGAACTGGGATCCGGTGCTCAAGAGCGCCGTGAGCGATCTGGAGGTGGAAGCCACCGAATCCGAAGGCAAGATGCACTACATCTGCTACCCCTTCGTCGACGGGCCGCAGGAAATCGATGGCGTGGCGCAGCGCGGCATGACCATTGCCACCACTCGTCCGGAAACCATGATGGCTGATGGCGCCTTGTGCGTTCATCCCGAAGACGACCGCTACAAGCATCTGGTAGGCAAATGGGTGCAACTGCCCCTTTGCGATCGCAACATCCCCATCATTGCCGATGATTTTGTCGATCGCGAATTCGGTTCAGGCTGCGTCAAGATCACCGGCGCGCACGACTTTAACGACTACGCCTGTGCTTTGCGGCACGATTTGCCGCTGATCACCATCTTCACGCTCGACGCGCACATCAACGAAAACGGCCCTTCCAAATACCAGGGCATGGACCGCTACGACGCACGCAAGGCGTTTCTGGCGGATTTGCAGGCGGGCGGCTACGTCATTGAGATCAAACCGCACAAGTACATGCTGCCTATCTGTGCGCGTACCGGCTCGGTGGTGGAGCCCATGCTCACCGACCAGTGGTTCGTGGCCATGAGCAAGGCCCCCCAAACCGGCGTGGGCGCGGGCACCAGCATCGCCCAAAAAGCCATTGATGCCGTACAGAGCGGCCAGGTGCGCTTCGTGCCCGAGCAATGGGTCAACACCTACAACCAGTGGATGAACAACATCCAGGACTGGTGCATCAGCCGCCAGTTGTGGTGGGGTCACCAGATTCCAGCATGGTATGACGAGGCCGGCAATGTCTATGTGGCCCGCAACGAGACTGAAGCACAGGCCCAGGCGGGGGCCGGTGTGGCGCTCACCCGCGACGAAGACGTGCTCGATACCTGGTACTCGTCGGCGCTGGTGCCCTTCAGCAGCCTGGGCTGGCCAGAAGCCCTGCAAGACAGCAACCCCGCCAAGGATTACGACCTCTACCTGCCCTCCTCCGTCCTCGTCACGGGCTACGACATTATTTTCTTCTGGGTCGCCCGCATGATCATGATGACGACCCACTTCACCGGCCGCGTGCCGTTCCGCGATGTATACATCCACGGCCTGGTGCGCGATGCGCAAGGCAAAAAGATGAGCAAATCGGAAGGCAATGTGCTTGATCCGGTAGACCTGATCGATGGCATCGCCCTGCCCG
>JAGPIR010000193.1 GCA_018054915.1 Allobrachymonas sp. | reverse complement strand
ACTGTCACCGGCCTGTACGTCGCACAGATACTCCGGCGGGGTGGTAATCTGCAATTGCTTGCCATGCGCCGGACTGTCGCCCAGAGAATGAACGCGGGTGATCTGACCAATTCCAGTGATGATGCCGGTAAACATACGGTTTTTGCAAAGAGTCGTCGATTCCCCGCACTGTACCGCAAGGGTGGCCTGCCAATGCCCATGCCATAGATGGCGGGGAAAATCGGCTAGACTGCTTTTGATCGCTGTCCGGTGCGCCGCACGTCTTAAAAAGAGCGGGTCCAGCGGCCGCTTGCATCCACCAATAAACCAGCTCATGTCTTTCGATCCTGTTCCTTCCGTTCCAAACCGAACCTTTTCCGCCAATGTCGACCCTGGTGAAGTGGCGCATTTCGGGGATCTGGCAGACCAGTGGTGGGACGAGCAGGGCGCGTTTCGCACACTGCATGCCATCAACCCGCTGCGGCTGGAGTGGATCAGCCACCATGCGCCGCTGACAGGCCAGCGCGTGCTTGATGTCGGCTGCGGCGGCGGCATTCTGGCCGAATCGATGGCGCAGACTGGCGCCGATGTTCTGGGAATCGACCTTGCGGAGAAATCCCTGCAGGCGGCAAGCGCCCACGCCACAAGCAAGCACGTTGCCGGGCTGAATTACCGCTGTATCAGCGTGGAAGAACTGGCGCATGAACAGCCTGGCCATTTCGACGTGGTGACCTGCATGGAAATGCTCGAACACGTGCCCGACCCCGCCTCGGTGGTGCATGCCTGCGCCACGCTGGCCAAACCGGGAGGATGGGTGTTCTTTTCGACCATTGCGCGCAACCCCAAGGCATTTGCCATGGCCATCGTTGGCGCGGAATACCTGTTGCGCCTGCTGCCGCGCGGCACGCACCGATACGACAAATTCATCAGCCCCAGCGAACTGGTGCGGCATGCCCGACAGGCGGGCCTACAGGCCATGAGTAGCGAGGGGCTGCATTACAACCCGTTCACGCGCACGTACCGGCTGGGTACTGGGGTGGACGTGAACTATTTGCTGGCATTGTGCAAGCCAGCCTGACTTTCAATGCGATTGACCATGGACATTGACGCCGTTTTGTTTGATCTGGATGGCACATTGGTGGACAGCGCGCCCGATCTGGGTGCCGCCGCCGACCAGATGCGCATCGCCCGGGGCCTGCCTTCGCTGCCCCAAGAAGCTTACCGGTGTGCGGCAAGTTCGGGCGCGCGCGGCCTGCTGGGCGCAGCTTTCGGCATGGCACCCAGTGACGGGAACTATGCGGAGTATTGCGAGGAATTCCTCAGCAATTACGAACAGCGGCTGCTGATGCTGACCAGTCTGTTTGCAGGTACGACGGAGTTGTTACGGTCGTTGGCGCAACGGGGGATGCCGTGGGGCATTGTCACTAACAAGGCGGCCCGTTTTACTGAGCCCATTGTGCGCGGACTGGCCGATTTGCAGCCTGCGATGGTCGTCATCAGCGGGGACACCCTGGCGCACGCCAAGCCGCATCCGGCGCCCTTGCTCGAAGCAGCGCGTCGGCTGGCGATTGAACCGGCGCGCTGCCTGTATGTGGGGGATGACCTGCGGGACATGCAGGCCGCACGCGCTGCAGGGATGGCCGGCATGGCGGCCTTGTGGGGATATCTGGGTGATGCCCCGGTAAACGATTGGGGGGCCGATGCGCTGGCCCATCAACCATGTGATGTGCTGGCATGGGTTGAACAGAGGGTGGGCGTGTGATGTGCACACGTCCCTTCTGGCATACATCTCATGGATGCGCTGCGCCCGGGTGCTGGCGCGCAGCAAGCATTACAGCCGTTTGACCAGCACCTGGCTTTTCCTGTCCCAGTTGTATTTGCGCTTGCGTGCTTCTGGCAGCCAGTCGGCATCGACGACCTTGAAACCGCGCTTGATGAACCAGTGCATGGTGCGCGTGGTCAGCACGAAAATGCTTTGCAAGCCCATGGCGCGGGCGCGCTGCTCGATGCGGCGCAGCAGCTTGTCACCGTCGCCCTGGCCTTGGACCTGGGCACTGACCGTGACCGACGCCATCTCCCCTGTCTTTTCTTCGGGATAAGGATAAAGCGCCGCACAACCGAAAATCACGCCGTCGTGTTCGATCACGGTGTAGAGGTGCGCATCGCGTTCAATTTCATGCCGCTGCCGTTTGATCAGCGTGCCGTCTTCCTCGAACGGCTCAATCAGCTGCAGGATGGCGCCCACGTCCTCAATGGTGGCCTCGCGCAGGCTTTCGAGTTTCTCGTCCACCACCATGGTGCCAATGCCGTCGTGCATGTAGATTTCGAGCAGGAGGGACCCATCCACTGCGTAAGGAATGATGTGGCTGCGCTCCACGCCATTTCTGCAGGCCGTGATGCAATGCCCCAAATAAAACGCCAGATCGGTGGGTTTTTCGGGAAATGGCAGCTGCCGCAGGATGCGCTCGGCGTCGGCCAGCGGCAATTCGGTATCGATCCGGTTGTTTTCGCCGGGTGGCTCCAGTGGTCTTTCGGGAATGCCAGGAATTTCGGACACGAAAATCAGCTTGTCGGCATGCAACTCGCTGGCGACCGCGGTGGCCACGTTCTCCATATTCAGGTTGAACGCTTCGCCAGTGGGCGAAAAACCCAGGGGAGAAAGCAGCACAATCGTGCCCTGATCAAGCAATTGCTGAATCAGCGCTGCATCAATCTTGCGAACCAGTCCGGTGTGCTGGTAGTCGACCCCATCGACAATGCCCATGGGCCGGGCGGTGACGAAATTGCCCGATACGACTTTCACCATCGCACCAGCCATGGGTGTGTTGGGCAGTGCCTGACTGAAGGCGGCCTCCACTTCATAGCGCAACTGGCCAGCCGCTTCCAGCACGCAATCCAGCGCCACCGCATCGGTAATGCGTATGCCATTGTGGTAGCTGGGCGGATGCCCCTTGACCGCAAGCTGTTCGTTGACCTGTGGACGGAACCCATAGACCAGGATGATTTGCAGGCCCATGCTGTGGATCAACGCCAGGTCCTGCACGATATTGGGCAGCTTGCCTGCTGCAATGGCTTCGCCAGGTACACCGGCGACCAGCGTCTTTCCGCGGTGCATGTGGATATAGGGCGCAACGGATCTGAACCACGGCACAAAGGTGAAATTGAAAACGGCGGACATAGGCTGGCGGCAGGGGCGGGCGGGTTATGGGTTGCACGTTATTGTGCATGCATTTGCCGTGTTTGCTGCGTGGGCAATGGGCGGGGTAAATGACGCGCCCAGAACGGCTGGCTCCCGTATTTTTTCCGTTCCCGGCAATCGGGGCATTTGCAATGCCTGCGTACAAGTACAATCACGCGGTTACAGG
>JAGPIR010000192.1 GCA_018054915.1 Allobrachymonas sp. | reverse complement strand
GGTTTCATATTGCAGCATGGTTATTTCGCCATATCGGTAACGCCGTTCCAGTCAGGTGGCGGCGGTTGTTGCCGGAACGTGCGCAGGCGTTCCTGATACACAGCATAGAGCTTCTTTGCGGGTTGCAGCGCCTGCAGGGATTCCAGCAATCGCAGCCCCTCATCCCACGCGTGATGCCCGTAAGCATCACGGAATTGCTGCCACAGCGCCATTTCCTGCCGCTGCTGCGCATCTAACCCGGCCAATGGCTCCGAGGCATTCAGTGGCGCATACACATTGATGGCGTGCGTCCGGCCCGCAACACGGATGCAATCGATCCACTGCCATTGCACTTGCGCCGCCAGCTCCATGGTGCGCTCGCCCACAATAACGGCCACACCGTATGTCCGAGCCAGCGGTTCCAGCCGTGCGGCCAGATTGACTGCGTCGCCCAGAACAGTATAGCTGCGGCGGATGCTGGACCCCATGTCGCCCACACTGACCATGCCACTGTTAACGCCCATTCCCAAATGGATAACGGGCTGGCCTGCCCGCTCCTGCTCCGCATTGAAGTCCGCCAGCATGGAGGAAATGTCGCTTGCTGTCTTCACGGCCAACCAGGCATGCTCTTTTACCGGCAAGGGCGCTCCCCAGAACACCATGACGCAATCACCAATGTACTTGTCGATGGTGCCGTGGTTGGGCGCAATGATCTCGGCGATCCGGTTGAACAGCCGGTTTAGCAGCGCCTGCACCTGCTGAGGGTCCATGTGTTCGGCCAGCCGGGTGAACGCGTGGATGTCACAGAACATGATGGTGAGTTCACGCGACTGTGCCTGCGTGGTGTATTCGCCGGGTTTTTTGACCATTTCGCTGACCAGGGCTGCAGGCACATAGTGTCCGAACAGGGAGGCCAGTTGCTTCTTGGTTCGCGTCTCCAGAAAAAAGCCATAGCTGATGTGCAGCACATATGTCATCATCACCAGGATGATGCCCGCAGCCAGCGGTAATGCCACATGCGCCTGCACATAGGCCCAGAGGTTGACGCCCGTCATCAGCGCCACCAGCCCCAGACACAACAACCAGGCTCCGCCTGCACCCATTCTCGGCAACATCACCAGCAGCACAAGCGATACCAGCATAACCATCAGAAAGCTGTACCCGCGGGCATAGTCGGGAACATGGATGAATGTTCCGTCGAGCATGGCCGACAGCAGCGTTGCATGCACTTCCACCCCGGGAAAACCGGTGCTGACCGGTGTCACACGCAGGTCACGCAAACCGGGCGCCGTGCTGCCGATCAATGCAACCCGCCCCTGCAGCTCTGCAGCACCGAGCTTGCCGTTCAATACGTCCGCGGCAGAAACATAGCGGAACCGCCCGCCGTCATGCCCGCCTTTGCTGCGAAACGGCACCAGAATGGCACCATGGATATTGGTCGGAATGCGCAGCGCGGTATCGCCTTGCCGCAATTCCAGTCCCGCCAGATGGGGCAACGTCCCAGAGTTCAAACCCTCGCCCCCGGCAGGAAGCAGCCGGACTTCTGCTTGCCTGAACACGGCCATGAACATGGCCAGTGACAGCGAAGGATAGTAGGCGGTCGTCCCTTGCGTTTTCAGCTGCGCCACCAGCGGAACGCTGCGCAGCTCCCCGTCGCTATCGGTAAGGGCGTTCATGAAACCGCCAGCAGGCGCAGCCTCCACCAGCTGCGGCAAATTGGCTGAATAGCCCTCGATCTGCGGCAGCCCAGCAACACGAACCTGCTCAGTCGAAAGAACGGCCAGCGGTTTGGGAAGAACTCCCACTTGTCCGCTGTTGGGGTTGGACGAAAAATAAAACCCCTGCACCACCGGCTGTCCGCGCAGGCTTTCCGCCAGCAGGGTATCAGGTTTCAGCAGCGCTTCGATTGATTGCAGGCGCAGCCGCATATCCAAGTCAGGCACCGAAAGATTGTCCTGCAGCCATTTATAGATGCCTTCATGATCGTCTTCATCCGGCTCCGAAAACAGGATGTCAAAACCCAGCAGCGCCGCTTGCTGGCGCTGCAACAACTCAGTACCAAGCCTGGCTATGACGCTGCGACGCCAGGGCCAACGGCCAAATTGCCCCAGACTGGCTTCGTCAACATCGACAATCACAATGCGATCGTCGCGCACACTGCTGGCATCGAACACGCGCAAACGATGGTCATATATGCGTTGCTCAACCCGGGTGATGAGTTCGTACTCCGTCAAGCCAAACACGGCCGGCAACATGACCACCAACGGAATGAACACCACGGCCGCACGCAATACGGCAACCACCCCCCAGCGCCGAACAATTTCCTTGCGCAGCCAGGCGGATAGTCTGCGGGGCGTTGATGGCGCAGGGTCATTCATGCTGCATCTGGATCAAAAGGGTAGGCATTGTTGCTGAATCTCCAGCACAGCGCACATTCTGACTGACAAAAGAACGCGCGGCGCAGCAAGCGTAGACGGCAACCGGAAAGCCCAAAACAAATCCGCGATGATCTGGCGTGAACGGCCCGAAGGCGCGCTGCAGGACTGCTAGCCGCCAGCCCGTTGCTCAAAGCACATTTGCACCCCGGCCAGATCAATTTCGTCGCCATCAACCAGGATGTGTTCGCGAGCAGCTATCACATTGCCATTGCAAGTGAGCGGCCGTGAACCTTCAATGTAACGCAGCACGAAATTTTCGGCGCGCCGGGTGATGCTGGCCACCGCAATGCCCGGTTTGCCCAGCGTGGTGACCGGCTTGGTCAGCATCACCACGCGGCCAGCAGATGAGCCCGACAACACCCGGATGGCGCTGTTGAGCGCCCCCGTGACCTTCAGGGGCGCCATTTCCTCGCCCGCAGGAAAATCGAACCGGAGACGAAACCGCGCCACACCGATGACGTCACCGTGCCAGAGTTGCTGCCGCTTGATCTTGACGCCATTGACAGAAGTGCCGTTGGTGCTGTTGACGTCTTCCACATAAAAGGCGCCATCGACATACTGGAAAACGGCGTGGTCGCCACTGATGGCCAGATTATCAAGAACGATATGGTTATAGGGCCTGCGTCCGAGCGAAATATGGCCCCTGTCAAGAACGATTTCACGGACAGTCACGCCATCAAGTGAAATAATCAACTTAGCCATCTGTCAATCCTTGTGTCCGGGAATGCCGTTTGCGCACCAATCCTCCGTTGCAACTTTGAAGCAGGAGGCTCCGTGTGACACGGCAACGTGCGTTACACAGGGTCCTTTTTTGATTGAACCATACGTATATTCTCACATATACCATGAATGGACCCGTTTTTGACTCCTGGCCATCATGGAATGGGGCACCCCTGCAAGAATAGGTTAAAAGTCTCAATCAAAAAATCA